>JAGMDW010000069.1 GCA_023128455.1 Desulfurellaceae bacterium | reverse complement strand
TTCCCACAATTCTTTTGGCGGTTCTTTTCCATGAGACATTAAAGCAGGACAAGAGAAGAAAGAAATATGACAGTATTTTTCTCCTACCATTTGTATTTGTTTAGCCAACAGGGGTAATCTTTCTCTTCTTTCTTTTTCCTTAGAAGATAGTTTTTCCTCATCATTTATTGTATCTGTAAATACGAGGACTTTTTCGTCTTTTTTTATGTTTAGATTTATAGTAAATAGATTTTCTATCGCTTTCATGCTTTATTTTTAAAACAAATTCCTGAGTAAGTCAACTATCTTGCCTTTGGTAGTTGCAAGCAAAGTAAAACAAAAGTTTTACTTTGCTTGACATAAAAACACCATATAGGGCATATTTGAATGATGATTGTAGATTTTTTAAGAATATTTGTCGCTATTTTTATCATTGTTGATCCTATCGGTCTTTTACCATTATTTATTGCACTTACTCACAATTATTCTAAAAAACGCATCAAACATACCGTGTGGCTTGCCTGTTTAACAGCTGTTTTTGTTTTAATAATTTTTGCCTTTGCAGGTGATATCATATTGGAATTTTTTGGTGTAACCATACCTGCCTTCCGCATCGCAGGCGGAATAATCATATTCATCATTGCATTAGGGATGCTTCAGGCAAAGAGAACACGACTGAAAACAACACCAGAGGAAGAAGAAAAGGGTCTTGAACAAGAAGAGGTGGGCATCGTTCCTATAGGCATACCGATGCTGGCTGGTCCAGGTGCCATTACCACTGTCATTGTTTTTACAAGTAGTTCGCAACAATATAATACATATATAACAATAGCTGCAATCATGCTTACACTATTCTTCGCATTCTTTATATTAAAACAGGCTGTCTCCATCCATCGCATCCTGGGACCTACAGGACTAAATATCTTTACCCGATTGATGGGACTTATCTTAGCCGTTATATCCGTGCAGTTTGTTATTGATGGAATAAAAGAATTCTTTCTATTATCATAAAGTTTGACAAAAAATCTTATCTCTTCTATATTTCTCACATGGATGCCTTTCATTACAAGAATAAAGAGCTTTTTTGTGAAGATGTGGCGGTTAGAGAGATTGCCGAAAAAATAAAAACACCAGTCTTCATTTATTCTGAAACTTATTTAAAGCAGCAGTTTTTAGACTTTTCCAAAACATTTCCAGAAAAACATATCGTTTGCTTTGCGATAAAAGCAAATAACAATTTATCCATATTAAAACTATTTTCTAATTTGGGAAGTGGTGCAGATATTGTATCAGGTGGAGAGCTTTACATATCAAAAAAAGCAAATATCCCATCTTCTAAAATTGTCTTCGCCGGGATAGGAAAAGAAGACTGGGAAATTGAATATGCATTGGATAAAGAAATACTCATGTTCAATGTAGAATCCTTAAGTGAATTAAACAAAATAAGTAAAATTGCCTGTTCCAAAAAGAAAAAAGCCCGAATCGCGGTGCGTGTCAATCCCGAGATAGATCCCAAAACGCATCCCTATATTTCTACCGGTTTGAAAAAAAATAAATTTGGCGTTTCCTATGATGAGGCACTAAATATTTACCAGCATGCAAAAAATCTAAGTTGTATAGATGTGGCAGGCATTCACTTTCACATCGGCTCACAACTTACAGACCTATCCCCTTTAAGAGAAAGCAGTGAAAAGATTGCCCAACTTGTTTTGAAATTGAAAGAAAAGGATATAAACATAAGATATATAGATGTAGGAGGGGGATTGGGCATAACATATAAAGATGAAAAGATTCCTCCCTTAAATGAATATAAAAAAGCGATAGTAAGTGCATTTTCCCCCTTAAAAGATGAAATTGTATGGGTATTTGAGCCGGGAAGATTTTTAGCAGGAAATAGTGCTATCTTGGTAGTAAAAATCCTGTATAAAAAAGAAAATGGAGCAAAAAAATTTCTTATCACCAATGGAGGAATGAATGACCTTATAAGACCTGCTCTTTACAATGCCTACCATGAAATACTCCCTGTGATCACCAAAAAAAGAAACAAAGAAAAAGTGGATGTTGTAGGTCCTATCTGCGAATCATGTGATTTCTTGGCTCAGGAACGCTTTATAGAAGATGTAGAGGAAGGGGAGTATTTAGCTGTGTTTTCCTGCGGCGCTTATGGTTTCTCTATGTCCAGCAACTATAATGCCCGCTTAAAGGCGTGTGAGGTTTTAGTAAATGGGAAAAACTGGAGAATTATAAGGAGAAGGGAATCATTAGAGGATTTGACAGCTTATGAGACAGATTGAATTCTGGAAGATGAATGGTAGTGGGAATGATTTCATCATCATTGATAACCGTTCAAAGATGGTGGAAAAAACAATTGATGTAAGTTTAAAACAGTTTATTGTAAATATATGCAGAAGAAGATTGTCTATTGGCGCAAACGGCATAATACTCGTAGAAAATGATGATGCATTAGATTTTGCCTGGAGATTCTTTAACAACGATGGCAGTGAGGTGGAAATGTGCGGAAATGGTTCCCGATGTGTCGCCCGTTTTGCCTATGAAAAGGGGATAGCTAAAGATAAGATGTGTTTTCGCACGCAAGCTGGCCCCATTCATGCCTGGATTGTTGATAAAAATAGAGTAAAGGTAGAACTTACCAAACCATCCTCATTTAAAAAAATAGATATAAACGGTAGAGAAGGTTACTTCATAAATACTGGTGTCCCTCATGTAGTTTATCTTGTAGAGAATGTAGAAAATATAGATATAATGAAGATAGGAAGGGAAACCAGATATTCAAAGATGTTTAAACAAGGAACAAATGTGAACTTTATGAAGATTATCGGTGAAAAATCCATAATAATAAGAACATATGAAAGGGGTGTAGAAGGAGAAACGCTGGCTTGCGGAACGGGCTCTGTAGCCAGTGTGTTGATAGGAGGTGCTTTAGGTATGTTGAAAACCCCTGTTTTAGTGAAGACAAGAGGGGGAGAAGAACTTACCGTATATTTTCAAGGCATGGAAAAGGTAATGCTGGAGGGAAAAACAAATTCTGTTTATAGGGGAGTTATGAGTGATGAGGCATGGAGGTGAATATGGATATTAAAGGAGCGATGGTCGCCATTATTACACCTTTTAGGAATGGCGAGATAGATGAGGAAATATATAGGAAATTAGTAAGAAGACAGATAGACAATGGTATAGATGTTATCGTTCCTGCCGGAACAACGGGCGAAGCCGTAACAATGGATACTTCAGAGTATAAAAGGCTGGTTGAAATTACAGTGGAAGAATGCAGTAAAAAAGATATAGGGGTTTTGGCCGGTGCAGGAACAAATGATACTAAAAAGGTAGTAGTTTTAGCAGAAAATGCAAAAGAAGCAGGCGCAGATGCCATTTTATCCGTCACCCCATATTACAATAAACCCACGCAGCAAGGACTATATGAACACTATGCATATATTGCAAGAGAAGTGGATATTCCTATTGTTCTATACAATGTTCCTGGAAGAACAAGTGTAAACATATTACCCGAAACAGTAAGCCGACTGTCACAAATAGAGAATGTCATTGGAATAAAAGAAGCAAGCGGAAGTTTGAGGCAGGTGAGCCAGATCATTGAAAATACGCCGTCCGATTTTGTCGTTATCAGCGGAGATGATTTCCTCACCTTTCCTATGATGGCTTTAGGGGCGGCGGGTGTTATTTCTGTAACGGCAAATGTTGCCCCAAAACCCGTTTCAGAACAGGTAGGCGCCATTCTTAATGGGGATTTTGAAAAAGCAAAAGAGCTGCACCATTATCTCCATCCTCTGCATGAGGCAATGTTCATTGAAACAAATCCCATTCCTGTAAAAACGGCATGTCATCTGATGGGACTGGTAGAAGAGGAATTCAAACTACCTTTATGCAAAATGGGTGATGCAGATAAGGAAAAATTAAAGGCTGTTCTTCAGTCTTATAACTTCATTTAGGGGAGAGATATGATTCGAGTCATAATCTGCGGAGCAGGTGGAAGGATGGGTAGAATGATCGTAAGAGCCGTTGAAAATACAGAAGGGATGGAAGTTTCTGGAGGAGTTGAAGCCCCTGATTCACCCTATATCGGAATGGATATGGGAGAAATTGCAGGTTTGCCAAAAAAAGATATAAAAATCACCAGTGAAATAGGAGAAATTGCAGGGGATGTAATGATAGAATTTTCTACACCAGAGGCTACAATTTCTCATCTAAAAGCCAAAAAGAAAATGGTCATCGGCACCACTGGTATAGACGAAAAAGGAATAGAAAAAATTAAAGAAGCATCTAAAAATATTTCCATTGTTATGTCTCCAAACATGAGCGTGGGGGTGAATACCTTATTTACCATTGTAGAAAGGATAGCACCTATTCTTATAAAGGATTTTGATGTAGAAATAATGGAGATGCACCACAGATTAAAAAAGGATGCTCCTTCAGGAACGGCGATGAAGATAGCACAAATCATTGCTCAGGCAATGGGAGAAAAATTAGAAGATGTAGCAGTATATGGGAGAAAAGGCATAGTAGGAGAAAGAAAGGATAAGGAAATCGGCATTCTCTCCTTAAGAGGAGGTGATGTAGTGGGAGAGCACACTGTTACCTTTGCCGGCATAGGAGAAAGATTAGAGATTGCCCATCGTGCCCAATCCAGAGAAACTTTTGCTCAAGGAGCGGTAAAAGCCGCTTTGTGGATAATAAATAAACCTTCGGGATTGTATACGACGAAGGATGTTCTCGGATTATAAATTGAAAGAAGCATGTGGTATATGTGGTGTATTTAACCATAAAGAGGCTGCGAATTTTGCCTATTTGATACTATATGCTCTTCAACATCGGGGACAGGAAAGCGCAGGAATTGTATCTACAGATAAAAAAAACTTCTATGAATATAAATCCACGGGATTAGTCGCCGAGGTATTTGATAAAGAAACAATTAAGAAATTAAAAGGAAATGTCGCCATTGGTCATAACCGTTATTCTACAACAGGAGACGACAGTTTTATAAATATACAACCGTTTACCGCCACCCTTTCATCGGGAAACATTGCCATCGCTCACAATGGGAATTTAACTAATACCTATAAATTAAGAAAAAGTCTTACTACAAAAGGAGCAATCTTCAACTCTCAATCTGATACGGAGATAATCCTCCATCTTATTGCTCACAGCAAGGGTAATATAATAACAAGATTGATTAACTCCTTAAAACAGATAAAAGGCGCATATTCACTGGTTATTCTCACCAAGCATAGCATCATTGGGGTAAGAGATCCCTATGGGTTCAGACCGTTGACTATAGGAAAGATGAAGGACACAATCATTCTCTCTTCAGAAACATGCTCATTTGAACTCATCGGAGCTAAGCTCTTACGAGATGTAAAGCCTGGAGAAGTCGTGATTATAAATGACAAAGGTATAACCTCCCTGCAACCCTTTAAAAAGGTAGAACCAAAACAATGTATATTTGAATATGTATATTTTGCCCGTCCCGACAGCATTTTATGGGAAAAAGATGTATACATAGTTAGAAAAAGATTAGGAGAATTGTTGTTTCAAGAATCTCCAGTTGAGGCGGATGTTGTTGTTCCAGTGCCAGATTCCAGTGTAGCTTCAGCCATAGGTTTTGCCCAGGCCTCAGGCATACCATTTGAGTTCGGCTTAATCAGAAACCATTACATAGGTAGAACCTTTATAGAACCCAAACAATCCATACGACATTTTGGCGTAAAGTTAAAATTCAATGCAGTAAGAAAATTTCTAAAGGGGAAAAGAGTGGTGGTGGTGGATGATTCTATCGTTAGAGGAACAACCAGCAGAAAAATCGTAAAAATGCTAAAAGCAGCAGGGGCAAAGGAAGTGCATCTTCGCATTGCTTCTCCTCCCATCATCTCCCCTTGTTTCTATGGTATTGATACCCCTACCAGAAAAGAACTTATTGCTTTCTCTCATAGTGTAGAAGAGATAAAAAAATATTCCACAGCTGATTCTCTTTCTTACCTTTCGTTGGATGGATTAAAAAAAGCGGCAGAAAAGAAGGAGAATTTTTGTTACGCCTGTTTTACGGGTAAATATCTTACAGAATTTGAATGATGTACATCCCCACCAATAAGATATTTACATCATCTGCCCGCAACTACATAACAGAAGAAATCAAAAAGAATGAAAAAGGAGAGGTATTCTTCACAGGAAAGACAAATGATGAGGGGAAAATAGAGGAGATAGAAGCCAAAAGCTGGGGAAATGAAGAATGTACAGTGGCTGTATGTGATGTTCCATCCGGATATGCAGTAATTCATAATCATCCCTCCGGCATACTTGCCCCTTCAAATCAAGACTTAAACATCGCCGCTTATTTGTCTCAAAGCGGAATAGGATTTTACATTGTAAATAACGACTGCTCATTTGCCCACATTATAATAAAGCCTGCAAAAAAAGAAGAAAAGATAAGTATAGAGCAGGCAAAGAATTACTTTGAAAACAAAGGATTGCTTTCTCGAAAGTTAGAAGATTTTGAATGCAGAAAAGAACAGCTGAAGATGGCGGAACAAGTAGCAAAAACATTGAATGAAGGCGAAAACCTGGTGGTGGAAGCAGGCACAGGAACGGGTAAGAGCTTCGCTTATCTCCTGCCTGCTATAATATGGGCAAAGAAAAATAAGGAGCACATTGTTATCTCTACAAATACCATAAATCTCCAATACCAGTTGATAAATAAGGACATACCATTCCTTTCAAGAAACCTCAATATTCCCTTTACCGCATCTTTGGCTGTGGGAAGAGGACATTTTTTATGTTTAAGAAAATTTGAAGAGATGTTGAAAACTGGCAGTTTCCTCCCTTTTGAAGGGAAAAAGAAAGAGACAGAAAACTTAAGAGACTGGGCAAGCAAAACAAACGAAGGAAGGCATGAGGAAATATCAGATTTTGTAGGCGAGAGATTGTGGGAAGAGATATGTTCACAAACAGATACCTGTTTGTACAAGAGATGTAAATATTTCCCGGACCAATGTTTTTACTTCAAGGCAAAACTACATACCGCAGCCAGTGATATAATCGTAGCCAATCATCATCTCGTTTTTTCCGACCTTGTTATTTCTCAACTCAGCAAAGCCTCCGCTCTTCTTCCTCCATATAAGAACATTATCTTTGATGAAGCGCACAACATAGAAAATGTGGCAACCAAGCACTTTGGAGAAAGCCTGTCTATAGAAGGGGTGAAGAGAATATTCTCTAAATTGCACAATCGCTTTAGAAAGAAGAATAGGGGTGTAATTTTCATCCTTCAAACATTCACAGAAAACCTTCCCTCTTTAAATGAAAAGCTGGATAAACTGAGCGAAGAAATAGAAGAGAAGAAAAAACGGATAGACGAATTATCAACAAACATAACCGATATTATAAAAACCTTTCTTCCTCAAAATGCCAAAGAAATATCCTTCAGCGAAGATATATCTCAGTCAATCAAAGAACCATTAACAGAACTTTATGAACTTTTAAAGGAAATAATCTCTCATGGAGAAAAGATAGAAAAAGAATTAAAACAGATAAAAAATAATGAAGAAGCATTATTTTATATAAAACACTTTCATGCTTATATGGGAAGAATCTTTTCCTTTGTATCTTTGTTGAAGACATTTGAAAATCCTGAACAAAACGATATTCTGTGGTTTTCCATACAAAAAAAGAACCTTTTTTTTCACATCACACCGCTAAAACTCGCCCCCTATATGAAAGAGATATTATTCAATCATAAAAGATGTTGTATCTTTACATCTGCTACTTTAAGTGTGGGAAATTCCTTTGATTTTTTTCGGAACAATATCGGTCTCGAAAAAGCAGAAGCCCTCATTTTGCCTTCCTCTTTTGACTTTCAAAAATTAGCAAAACTCATCATAGTAAAGAATGCCTCATTACCACAAGAAGAAGGTTTTTTGCAAAGTCTCAACCAGGCAATATGCAACATCACAGAAACAGTAGAAGGTGGAATTCTTATTCTATTTACCTCTATTAAGCTCATGAATGATGTCTATGAATTGTGCAAAGAAAAAATAAAAAATCATGAAATATTCAAACAAGGAGATATGGATAGGTCTAAGCTGCTCACACTATTTAAAAAAGCAGGCAATGGTATTCTATTTGGCGTAAGCAGCTTTTGGGAAGGAGTAGATGTAAAAGGAAAGGCTCTTTCTTGCGTGGTTATCACAAAGTTACCATTCGAGGTACCCACTCATCCTATAGAAAGTGCAAAATATAAATTAATTGAACAGGAAGGAGGCAATTCATTCATGCAATACAGTCTGCCTAAAGCAGTGATAAAAACAAAACAAGGTTTTGGCAGGCTGATTAGAAGCAAAGAAGATAAAGGAACAATAGTTGTCTTAGATAAAAGAATACTCACCAAGTCTTATGGCAAATACTTTTTAGATGCTCTTCCTTCGTGCCAGATGCATATCGGTAACATTGAACAACTAAACGAAATGATTAAAAAAGATTGAGAATAACTTCTTTCACTATACTGGCAGCTACAATAGATGAGTTACCCGAAGAATCATAATGAGGAGAAAGTTCAACTAAATCACAACCCACAACATTAAGAGATGAAAATTTCACCAAGGTTTCAATTAACTCTATAAAACTTCTTCCGCCAGGCTCTGGTGTTCCTACTCCAGGTGCTACCGATGTGTCTAAAACATCCAAATCTATGGAGAGATAAACAGGATTTTTCCCTATGATTTTAATAAATTCATCCACATAGGAAAAATTTTCACATAAAAGTTGTTTCCTTTGTGGAAGTTTAAATTCCTCTTCTGTACCTGAACGGATACCCAACTGCAGCAGATGTTCAAACCCTATAATCTCTGCTACTCTTCTCATAACAGAGGCGTGAGAAAGCTTTTCGCCCATCCAGCTATCCCTTAAATCTGCATGAGCATCAAATTGCACCACGAACAAATTCTTATACTCATTAGATAAAACATCCACAATAGGCAAGCTGATCAAATGTTCCCCTCCAAAGAAAAAACATTTTTTCTCCCTTACAATAGGAGAGACAAAAGATTTTATAATTCCCATTGCAAATTCTGCATCGCCTAAAGGCAATGGTATATCACCCATATCGGAGACAGACTTTCCCTGCAAGCTCTTTTTTTGATAAACGCTATACGACTCTATGCCGTGTGATGCCTCTCTTATCGCCTTAGGCGCAAACCGTGCTCCGCACCTGTTGCTACTCGTTCCATCATAAGGTATGCCCGCTATACATACCTTAGATCTCCTAAAATCTTTATTTGCACAGAGAAAACAATTGCCATCATCATCCATAAATTACTTCCATCCCAAAACAACACAGGCAAAAGCCGCACCACACTTCTCTACCCTATGCTCACAAGATATAGACATTATCTTTTCTACTGTATAGCCTCTCCATTGCATGCCTTTTAAAGCCATTTCTCTTACTTGTTTTTCCGTATCTTCTTTTGCTTTTCCTCTGGTAGCATATTCCATAATCAATCCAGCTTTACTTTTATCCTTTGGTATAGCGCAAGCCACAGCTGCGCTCAAAAGCTCTCCTCTAATTGATGAAGAAGCTGCCCCATAAGCAACAGGAATAAGTGACCCTTCTTCAAATTTTATCTTTTCCACATACTCACAATAAGGAGGCAAAATGCTACTTACTTTTAATAAGTTCATGTTCCCTACACCTGCTTTAAATAAAGCCATATCAAATGCATTAAGCTCATAGGATGCATCACCAGCAGAGGCTCTCAGGCAAAAAATATTGGGTCTTTCCTTAAACACTTTCAGCTCCTTTGAGAACAAATGGTTTGTGCGGTACATCCACACCCATTATGCCTCGCAGAATTTCTTGCTCCTTTGAATGAGTGGGTTTGAGTATGCCTTTCAAATAGTCATGCGCCTTCCATGGGTTTGCCTGTTCACCACAGGTAAAAAAGTCTCCCAACAAAATACCATATTCTGGCCAGGTGTGAATGGCCAAATGAGATTCAGCCACAATTACTACTCCACTTACTCCATGCGGCTCGAATGTTCTGAATGTAGAAGAAAGAATATGAGCACCAGTTTTCACTGCTGCTTCTTTTAAACAACTCTCCAACCTTACCGGATCATTGAGAAGTACCCGGTCACAGTTGAAATACTCAACTAATATGTGTCTTCCTAACGCCCTCAATTCTCACCCCCTTACGCTTTAAGTTTTTAAAAATGCGTGTGTTTTTTTAACATTAAATTT
>JAGMDW010000068.1 GCA_023128455.1 Desulfurellaceae bacterium | reverse complement strand
ACGAGATTTTTGTCATCTTACTTAAGCTTAAGTATTTGCAAATGCTTTTAGCGTTTGCAAGGAAAAATTTTGTTAAAACAAAACTTTTCCTTGATATTTTCAGCAAAAAATGTAACAATTTCTATCAATGGATAAGGTAATAGCAATTGTTAACCAGAAGGGTGGGGTAGGCAAAACTACTACTGCCGTGAATTTGGGTGCATCGTTGGCTTTAGCAAGAAAAAAGGTATTGTTAATTGACTTGGACCCTCAGGCAAATGCCACCTCGGGATTAGGTTTTAATAAAAGAGATTACGAATTTAATATTTATCATGCTTTTATAGGGAGAAAAAAACTAAAAGACATAATATTGGAGACAGAAATAAAGAGTTTACATCTCATACCTTCGCATATTGCCCTCATCGGGGTGGAAGTAGAATTGGTTGATATGCAGAACAAAGAGAGCGTGCTGAAGAAGCTAATTGCAGATGTTAGGAAGAAATACGATTATATACTAATAGATTGTCCACCATCATTAGGCATCTTGACAATAAACGCATTGGTAGCCGCAAATTCCGTTATTGTGCCTGTTCAATGTGAATATTACGCAATGGAAGGACTGGCACATCTTTTAAATACTGTTCGTTTAGTGAGAAAGTTATATAATCCTTCTCTTTGGGTAAGGGGCCTTTTATTAACTATGCATGATAAAAGAAATAATCTTTCGAGACAGGTTGTGGGGGAAGTAAAAAAACACTTTTCTGATGAAGTCTTTAAAACCCTTATTCCCCGCAATGTGCGACTGAGCGAAGCACCCAGTTACGGTAGACCTGTTGTTACGTACAGCAGGAGTTCATCAGGTTCCCACGGTTATTTATCATTGGCTAGAGAGGTAATAGAAAATGACGGTTAAAAAAAAAGCCTTAGGTAGGGGATTAGATGCTTTACTTCCTGATTTTGATGAAAAGGATATAAAACAAATAAATGTGAAATCGATTAAACCTAATCCCTTTCAACCCCGAGGAACTATAGATATTTCTGAGTTGAAGGAATTAGCACAATCCATAAAAGAAAAGGGATTGATTCAACCTGTTGTAGTAAGACGAAAGAAAAATTATTATGAATTGGTGGTGGGCGAAAGACGATGGAAGGCAACAATTTTGGCAGGCCTGTCCGAAATTCCTGCTATTGTAAAAAATTTTAGTGATGCAGAGTCTGTCGAGATAGCTATTATAGAAAATGTCCAGAGAAAAAACCTATCACCAATAGAGGAAGCTGCGGCCTACAAAAGGTTGATTAAAGATTTTGGATATACTCAAGAAAAGGTAGCAAAGAAAATAGGTAAAAATAGAACGACTGTTGCCAACATCTTAAGAATACTTGATTTGCCGCAGGAAATTATAAATATGGTTCATGAAGGTAAAATTACCCCAGGTCATGCTCGAGCCTTGCTTACTTTCAAGAATGATAAAAAGAAAATCCATTGGGCAAATGAAATAAAAAGAAAAAAATTGACGGTAAGAGAAATAGAAAATCTAAAAGATAGGGATGAAAAAAAAGGTATATCTCAATCTATTTCAAATAAAATAAAACTGTCTGTCAGTATAAGAGGAACATTGGAGAAGGGAAAATTGGAGATAAGATTTAATAGCAACAAGGAATTAAAGAGAATACTTTCTCTTTTTGATTTTTAACACAATATGCTCAAAAAGGTATTTTTACCCGTACTTTTTGTTTTTATCTTTTCGTTTTCTGCCTATGCAAATACGACAATAAATGTAAGTGGAGTAGTAAAAAATGCGCATGGCGAACCAGTATGCGAAGTAAGAGTTAAACTTTTTCATGATGATAATCAGATAGCAGAAGCATACTCTGGAGATAATGGAGCATATAATCTTACTGCAAGTTTAAATGAAAAACTCGATAATCTTTATATACAATTTTACAAAAGCAATTACAAAAAGGTAACAAAAAATATATCTGTTTATAGCTATGATACACGAAAGCAAATGCATCTCTTCCATGCAAGTCCTATATTAGATAGAACAATTACCCCTGCATTCTATATTTCTCTTTTTGCTCTTATTATGGTTTTTGTGTTGATTTCATTAGAGCTGGTGCATAGAACATTAGCTGCATCCTTAGGTGCTGCTTTGGTTTTATTCATCTCTTATACTCTGGGTACTTTAAATGAAAGTTATTTTATCATTTCATTTGAAGAAGCGGCAAAATTTGTAGATTTAAATGTAATATTTTTACTGATGGGAATGATGATCATTGTTGGTGTGATGAAAAAAACAGGCGTTTTTCAATGGCTGGCATATAAATCTTTTTCCTTTTCTAAGGGAAATGTATTTTTACTTTCCGTGATTTTCATGTTTGCTACTGCCGTTTTATCTGCTCTTTTGGATAATGTAACCACTATGCTTCTTATCGCTCCTATCTCTATAGAGATTGCACTGGTTTTGGGCATATCTCCCTTTAGTTTACTTATACCGACGGTCTTAGCCTCAAATATAGGGGGAACATCTACATTGATAGGCGACCCCCCCAATATTTTAATAGGTTCTTATGCTCATTTAACATTCAATGATTTTTTCATCAACCTTTTTCCTGTTGTACTGATTATTTTAGTTGTCAATGTGTTTTTAATGAAACTTTATTATGGAAAAGAATACAAAAAAGCGAAAATAAAAAATATAGATGAACTTTTAACCAAATTAAGGAAGGAATATAAGATAACAGATAGAAAACTCCTCAAATATTGTCTCTTTGTTCTGATTTTTGTCGTATTTATGTTTATCGTTCATGGCTTTTTAAATATGGAGCCCTGTATTGCTGCTTTGACAGGTGCGGCTTTGCTTCTCGTGATAAGCGGGGTGGACATTGTAGAGGTAATAGAAAAAGAAGTAGAATGGCCTACGCTTGTTTTTTTTATTATGTTGTTTATTGTGGTAGGAGGTGTGATTTCTACTGGTGTGATTCAACTCATTGGGTCTTGGATAGGGGATATTGCAGGTGGAAATTTAATTGTAGCTATAATACTAATTATATGGGTTTCTGCCATTGCCTCAGCTATTGTTGATAATATTCCATTTACGGCGACTATGCTCCCGGTGGTGGCTTATCTGACATCTAC
>JAGMDW010000067.1 GCA_023128455.1 Desulfurellaceae bacterium | reverse complement strand
ATTGTCAATTAAAAAGCGCATTGATAATTCAAAAAAATAAGCTAAAATGGGCGCATGTTAACTTTTGCCATAGATACATCGTCTGTATTTTTGAGCATTGCTGTGTTCGAAGATAATGACTGCATTTACAGCTTATTATTTAAACCTTCTGCTCTTTCCAAAATTCTTATCGATATTATAGACAAAACATTAAAAACACTAAATATAAGAGATTTTACAGATTTTGAAAAATATTACATTACCACTGGTCCCGGTAAATATACATCTTTAAGGGTAGGTATTGCCACCTTAAAAGGATTGTTATACGGGAAGGAGAAGATGATATTAAATATAAACGCCCTGGATCTATTGGCAACGAATATGCCTTTAAAAAATGTACTTTCTATTATTCCTTCTTCCTTTCCTTATGTACATTATGGTATTTATCATACATTGAACAGAATGGAGATGGGTAAAATAAAATTGGAAAAATTAGGGGAGAAAATCAAACCAGACCTTAATGTCTTGTGTCCCGAAATGCACAAGATTAAGCAGTTTTTACACAAAGAAACTATGATCTGTAGCGACAAATTGTTAAATATACCGCATGCAAGCAACATGCTTAAGGTAGAAAAATATGTTGAAGGAACAAAAATAGAAGAACTTGTGCCTACTTATGATGTTGGAAATCAAACCGTTTAAAGCGACTATATACAATAAAAAAATAAGCCCCGATTCAGTAATAGCCCCACCCTATGATGTGATAGATAAAGAAAAAAGAGAACAGTTGTATGCACGCAGTAAGTATAATATCACCCATATCATACTCCCTGAAGGAAAAAATAAATATGAGTGTGCCGGGGATCTTTTAAGAGAATGGATACATAAAAACATATTATTAAAAGAAAACACAAGTGCTCTTTTTATATACGAACAGATATTCAATTGGGAGGGGAAACAAAAAATATTAAAGGGATTTGTGGGAGCATTACAATTAGAAGAATGGGGAAGAAATGTTTATCCTCACGAAAAGACATTAAGTGGTCCCAAGATTGATAGATTTAACCTCATTACTCAAGCCAAAACATTCTTTTCGCCCATTTTAGCCCTGTATGAAGATGACAAAGAAATTGAGCAAATTTTCTCATTATATGATAAAAAACCCCCTGATATATGCGCCTATTACGAGCAAAACATACATAAAATATGGAAAATCACAGAAAAAGAAAATATAGACATTGTATGTTCTGCAATGAGAAAGAAAAAGGCAATAATCGCCGATGGCCATCACAGGTATGAAACAGCCTTGAACATCAAAAAAGCATATCCGCATGCAGGATGCAACAATATTCCCGTAATGTTTATGGGAATGAAAAAAAGTGGTCTTTTACTTCTACCCATCCATAGATTAATAGAAAAAACAGATGAAAATTTCTTAAAAAGACTCTCTCAATATTTTAGTATTGAGGAATCTACAAAAAAAGACAGTGAAATTGTAATGTATGATGGAAAAAACTATTATAATCTAAACACAAAGATAAAAAGAAATGAGCCCCTGCCCATCTTTTTTGATCATATTATCTACAGGAAAATCTTGAGATTATCCGAAGAAGATATGAAAAAACAACAGAATGTCGGCTATGCACATTCAACAGCTGAAGCAATAAAAGCAATAGATGGAAAAAAAGCAAAATATGCTTTCCTGCTTAGAGCCATATCATACAAAGAATTCACGGATGTAGTGAAAAAAGGTGTTATTCTGCCGCAAAAATCCACCTTTTTCTATCCCAAAGTTCTAAGTGGATTGATAATGTATACCTTCGGAGACTAACCCTTTTGTCTTGCCAGCAACTTAATCATAACAGTCTCTATAATCCCGGAGACAATCAAGAGCGGAATTACAACAAAAACATAAACAGAAAGCATATCGGTGGAATATGATGATATGCCAATTTTCATACCCAAAGACAGACTGATCCAGGCCGCAGGAAATTCAAAAACAGAAACGGGGTTTAAGAAAAGAACTATAAGATTTAATTTTTTCGTTTGTTCCAAGATAATAATTCCTATGTTCATTCCCAATAAAATGGCGAACACAAAAGGCAATATAATTAAAAATCCAGAGATAACATTTACAAACAAAGATAAAGAATTTAATAAAAATATAGTAAAAAACATCTTAAGAAAAGAAGCATTAAGACTCAAATGTTTTTTGACGATATTCCATATCCACAAAGGATACCACAAAAATACCCTCAAATTTTTCTTCACTACCAAAGAAGACAACACAATTCCAACGCAAAAAAGCACAGCCGACAGTAGAAATAACCTCATATCAACAGTTTTTAAAATACTCAAGTAATCTTGCATTTTTTAGATAGCTTACAATCTAAGCAAAAACAATAAATAGTCACTATAATCTTATTTAATTTACTGCTATTTGCCTGTGGTATCCTTTTTATCATTTTATCTCTACCGCGAGGAATCAATACCATTTTCATTATATCTCCTATTTTTATATAATATAAGGGTTTCCTCAAAAAGCAAATTAACAAAACCTGAATTAAGTTGATTTATAAGCCATTTTGATGTAAAAATACAATTAGGGTGAGTGTAATGATCAATATAGATGTGATTATAAGCAAGAAAGGGCGGTGGGATTTAAAGAATCATCTTATCTCCTGTGACATTCGCTATTGGGAATGGTTTACAGAGTTTGATTTAGAAGATGCAATAATTTCCATTGAAACAGATGCAACGAATACAGTAAAAGAGATTTACGACTTCCTCGAAAAAATGCAGTCGGAGTCGCGACTCATTCTCCCTAATGGGACACGCATAAAAACAAAAGAAAAAACATTTAAAGAGATAGAAAAATACTTAGACGAAATATTGGAAGGAGAGTAAAATGTCCATTTCACTTATTTCTCCGGAAGAGCTTCAATTACAGTTTGAAATAGCAAAAGAACGGAAAACAGAAGAAGGGGAATACTTCGTCGCTCAGAAAAGAATAGAAAAAGCCATCCAGACTATACTAAATATAAAGGATAGTGAATATAATGCCTATATCTCGGGGAATTTTACCAAACAAGATATCGAAACAATTAAAAACCTCATCAGAAAAACACTGACCGACTTTAATATCAAGAACAAGCTATATGACTGGTGTTATGTAAATACCTTCAGAAACCCGCGGATACCAACCATCATCAATTTACCCATAGGTAAAGGAGAAGAATTAAAAAAGGATATGGAAGAGCTGGTAGACTATTTAAAAAAGTCTATTCCGTCTGTTTTTGAAAGCAAAGAATACGAGGAAAGAATACAGGAAATAATAAGAAATTATAATGAAAAACAAAAAGAGTTGCTTGCAAATATTAAAGAAAGTGCACACAAATTGAACTTTATCGTCAAGCCTTCTCAAGCAGGAATCGTCATAAATCCTGTAGTTGACGGAAAGGCTATCAATGAGAGAGAATTTAGTCTGCTTTCTGCTGAGGCAAAAAGAGACATTGAGGAAAAAAAGAGACTGTTAGAGGATAAAATAAGCGATTTCTTAAGAGAAAGCAGAAACTTGGAAAAAGAAAAGCGTCACAAGATAGAAAAGATAAATGAAGAAATGGGTATATTTATTGTAGCTCACAAGATAGAAGACTTAAAGCAAAAATATGAAGGAGTAGAGAAATTACAGCAATACTTTGATGACATTGAAAATTATACATTAAAAAATATATCAGCATTCCTTCCCCAAAAAACTCCGGATTCTTTTCTTGCTGCTTTTTCACCCAAGCCAAGGTATACAGAATACAAAGTTAATGTATTTGTAGATAACAGCCAAACAAAGGAGGTGCCTATTATCTATGAAGAGGACCCCACATACTACAATTTGTTTGGTAAAATTGAAAAACAAGCCTATTTTGGAGCATTTATCACTGACTTCACACATATTCGCCCCGGCACAATTCACCATGCAAACAGTGGATACTTGATCTTAGACGCATATTCTGTATTGATAAATCCCAATGTATGGGAAACACTTAAAAAAACCATTTCTTCAAAAAAGTGTGTAATAGAAGAATGGACAGAAAGATATGGAATGCTTGCTTCCGAAACCATAAAACCAGAACCTGCACCATTGGAAACAAAGATTGTTCTTTTGGGTTCAGCATTCTTGTATGGACTCCTATACGCCTTTGATAAGGATTTTAAACAGTTATTCAAGATAAAAACCGATTTTGATCCCGTTGTTGAAGCAACTCCGCATAACCTTACTCAGTATGTCACCAGAATTGACCACCTGTGCGAGAAAAACACATTACCTAAGCTCAGCGATGATGCGCTGAAAGAAATTCTAACATTTAGCAGCCGCATATCAGAACATAAAGGTCGGCTTTATGCTTATACAGACAAGATAGTAGATGTAATTAAAGAAGCAAATTTCTACGCTAAACAAGAAAAAGCAGAAAATATTTATGGGCAACATATCAAAAAAGCTATTGAAGAAAGCATATTCAGGAAAAATCTCATCAGAGATAAGATTTTAGAAATGATAAAAGAAGACACACTTATCATAAATATAGACGGAACAAAGACAGGTCAAATAAACGGTTTGTCTGTAATCTCAATGGGGGATTTCTCCTTTGGCATGCCAGCAAGAATTACTGCCCGCACCTTTGTAGGAAAAGCAGGTATAATCAATATAGAAAAAGAATCGGAAATGGCTGGTAAGATATTCAATAAAGGTGTGCTCATTCTGTCTGGTTACTTAGGATGGAGATATGCCTACGACAAACCGCTGGGCATATCTATCACCTTAGCTTTCGAACAATCATATACAATGATAGAGGGAGACAGTGCCAGTGTGGCGGAACTCCTGTCTATACTTTCAGCAATTGGAGAAATACCATTGAAACAAAACCTTGCCGTTACAGGTTCTATAAGTCAAGACGGAATAGTACAACCCATCGGAGGAATTAACGAAAAGATAGAGGGATTTTTTGAAGTATGCAAATTAAAAAATATGTTGGACGGGAAACATGGTGTAGTGATGCCAAGAAGAAATGTGAATAATCTGATCTTAAATGATGAGGTAAAAAAAGCGGTAGAAGAAAAAAAATTTAATATCTATTGTATAGACACTATAGACGATGCAATAGAAATATTTACAGGAATGAAAGCCGGCAGAAAACTGAAGAGAGGATACAAAAAAGATAGCTTTCACTGGATTGTAGATACTAACTTGCGGAAAATAAGCAAGTTAGCACAGAAAAGGGAAACTAAATGAGCCTAAGGTGGATGGATGGTGGAGAATCACATGGAAAAGGGTTAACGGTAATCATTGATGGACTTCCGGCAGGCTTAAAAATAAATCCCGAAAAAATCAACACATACCTTCAAGAAAGACAAAAAGGTTATGGACGCGGCGGGAGAATGGATATAGAAAAAGATTCCGTAGATATAAGAGGAGGAATAAGAGGAGGAGAAACAATCGGTTCTCCCGTTGTTCTATTCATTGAAAATAAGGATTGGATAAACTGGAAAGAAAAAATGGACCCTTTTGAGATAACTGAAGAGAGGTTAACTAAACCCAGACCTGGTCATGCGGATCTACCTGGTTACCTCAAGTATAACAGAAGAGATTTGAGGGATGTTTTAGAAAGATCTAGCGCCAGACAAACAGCAACTCGTGTAGCAGTAGGAGCGATAGCCAGAGAAATATTAGAAGAATTAGGTATTCATGTAACAGGTTTTGTAAGACAAATAGGGAAGGTAAATTTCCCTGGACAAATCAAAAGCGGAAAGATGATAAGGGAAAAAATGGAACAATCTGCTGTTCGTTGTCCGGATGAAGAAACTACAAAACTTATGTGCAAAGAAATAGAAAAAACAAAACAAGAAGGAGACACATTGGGAGGAGTGATAGAGGTTGTCTGTGAAAATGTAATACCAGGCCTCGGTACTTATGTTCAATGGGATAGAAGATTGGATGCTCACCTTGCATTTTCTCTTATGAGCATTCAAGCCATCAAAGCGGTAGAGATAGGAAGTGGTATAGAAAATGCCTCAAAAAGAGGTTCACAAGTGCATGATGAAATATTCTATTCTCAAGAAAAGGGATATTTTCGCAATACGAATAGGGCCGGTGGCATAGAGGGAGGAATGAGTAATGGCGAGAACATTGTCCTTAAAGCATATATGAAACCCATACCTACATTAAGAAGAAAATTACATTCGGTAGATGTAGAAAACAAAAGGGAAAAGTTTGCATTTTTTGAAAGGTCAGATGTTTGCGCTGTGTCTGCTGCATCTGTAATATGTGAAGCTGCTATATCCGTAGAGTTGGCATTCTTTTATTTGAAAAAATTCGGTGGAGATACAATGGGTGAACTAAAAGAAAACTTCCATTGTTACAAGCAATATCTTAAAACGAAATGAACATATTTCTCATCGGATTTATGGGTTCGGGGAAGAGTAGTGTAGGGAAGAAATTGTCTAAAGAGATGAACTATAACTTCATAGACACAGATAACTTTATTGAAAAACAGACAAATAGGAAAATTGAAGATTTCTTTGATAAAGGTGAGGAAAAAATATTCAGAAAAAAAGAAAAAGAATTTTTACAAAATTTCAATTCAGAAAACACTATTATATCTACCGGTGGTGGGATGGCGTGTAGCGCGAAAAATATCACTTTAATGAAGAAAAAAGGGGTAATAGTTTATCTGTTTATAACCTTGAAAGAAGCGATAAAAAGAACCCACTTTAATAGACCGCTTCTTAAAAATAGAGGAAATATAGATAGCCTTTTCAAAAAGAGATTGCATTTTTACAAGAATGCAAATATTATAATATCTATAGATAAAAAAACAGTGGAAGATGTGAGTAGGAGAATAAAGGCGCTTTTATGTTATATAACTCCAGAAGGGGGTTGCTAATGAAAGCATTAAGAGTATGTGTTATCTTGGTATGGTTGTTGTTTGGTTGTTATACAGCAAAAGCAGATGTCATATACGAGGTAAAGAAAGGTGATTGTTTAACAAAGATCGCCTACAGATATAATATCTCATTGCAGGAAATCAGACAAGTAAACGATGTAAACAAATGCCTGCATCCCGGAGAGAAGATAGTCATTCCTATAAAAGAAACCTATGCACCAAGGAGTGATTACATCTATACTGTGAAAAAAGGAGATTTTCTAATAAAGCTTGCTCAACATTTTAATCTTTCAGTAGAAACATTAAAGAAAAACAATGGACTTGAAGCGAGCAGAATAATCCCTGGAGACAAGCTGTATATCAAAAAAACCTTGCCGCCGAAAAACCTTTACTTAACGGAAAAAAGGAAAGATTATTCTATACTGTCATTTAATAAAATACATGTCGTGGAAGGAGGAGAGAGTCTATATAGCTTATCCCAACAATATAATGTTCCCATGAATTTAATTAAATTAGTAAATGGAATAAAAGGAAATATAATAAGGAAAGGAGAGATGCTGCTCGTTCCGGGAGAAGTGGAATATGTTACAATAAAAGAAAGGGCAGGCCGCATTTTATATAAAATAAGAAGGGTTTCGGCAGAAAGAAATTTTCAAGTCAATGCAAAAGGAAGAAAAGCAGCAGAAATAGCCAAACAATACTTAGGCATTCCTTACAAATATGGTGGAGCGGGGGAAAATGGCATGGATTGCTCAGCATTTGTCCAAATTGTATATAGAAAATTACGCATACATCTTCCCCGAACAACCAGAGGACAAATAAATAGAGGGAAACCCGTACGTCTAAGCCAATTGAAGATTGGAGACCTCATATTCTTCGAAGCGCATGGCAGAAGGCCGTCCCATGTAGGAATGTACATAGGGAACAATAAATTTATACATGCCTCTTCATGTAAGCGTCATGTAACCATAAATAAATTACGAGGGTATTACCTTAACCATTTTATAGCTGCGCGTAGAGTTTTAAGGAGCGGCTCTTAATGCTTATTCTGGGCATAGATCCTGGATCAAAAATAACGGGATTTGGCATAGTAGGTGAAGAAAACACCTGTGTTATGTATGAAAACTTTAAATTATCACCTAAAATGGATTTTGCAGATAAGCTAAATGCATTGCACGAAAGGGTTATAGAGATAATAACCGCTTTTCACCCCACAGAAATGGCTATTGAAAAGGCGTTTGTGTTCATAAATGCTACCACAGCTTTAAAACTGGGAGAAGTAAGGGGATCTCTAATTGCCGGTGTAAGAAACTGCACTCTACCGATATACGAATACACACCTACCAGTATCAAGTACTCGTTAACAGGATATGGAAGAGCAACAAAAAAAGAGATAAAAGTTGCGGTAGAAAATATACTACACACTAAAATAAACGAGAAAGGTAGCGATGCTACAGATGCTTTAGCTATCGCTTTGTGTCACATTCGCCATTTAAAAAATTTGTCCCAACAAAATGCGCGCAATGTGACCAACGAGCACATTTAACCGCACATAAAAATCTAAAACATCCAGATAAGAAAACATCAAATCTACACCTTCTCCCAAATATGCTTTTTGAAAGTATTTTTTTTTGAGCGATCTTTCAAATTCTCTTATAGATAATCTTTCGTCAAAAGCAGTTAAAGCAATATGACGACTATTCTCAACGAAGGCTTTTTTAACAAGAGAAAAATTATCTAAAATACGTTTATGCAAGGATGCAATATCATTGCTCTTCTCGGAGCGAAAATATATATCATTTCTCATCATCTCCGGCAATCGTCTCTTCATAAGCTGTACAATATGCCCCAACTCATTGGCTATGGAAACAAGCATTGTTATCTCTAAAGATTCTGCTTCACTAAGGGATTTCTGAAACATCTTTGAAGAAAAAGAGATAACTTCAGGAACATAGTTTTCAACATAACTTATCCCTTTAAGAAGTTCCTGCTCATTAAATCCCTCTTTCAATATTGTCCCCTTGCTTTCTTCCGCGACCTTTATCGTTATATTTAAAAGATGTGCAATCTGTTTGTGTAAGGCAGACAAAGCCATTTGAGGAGCAAGAATCAGCGCATCATTCAAGCTTAGATAATGAAATCTCCTCAATGGAATAAGAAAAGAAATGATTTGAGAAAAGGGTCTTAAAAATAAAAGAAATGGTATCGCCACTAAAACATTAAATAAAAGATGAGCAGTAGCGATCTGCCTGTCTATCTGAAAAGCAAAGGGGTGAGAAAATGCAGCTACCAATAAAGAAAAATGGTGTAGAAATGGAAAAATTAAGATTACACCAATGACATTAAATAAAAGATGAGAGACGGCTACCTGTAAGGCCCTCCTATCTCTTATGCCTACATAGGCAAAGAATATAACTACGCATGTTCCTATATTTGCCCCAAAAACTATCGGTATGGCAGATGTTAGACTCAGGTATCCCGAATGTGCCAAAATCATAGTTATACCTATTGTAACCAAACTGGATTGAATAAGAGCGGTAAATACTATAGCTATTAAGAAAAGCAGGAAATAATTATGAGAAAATCTCTTCACAAGGGAAAAAACTTCATCCCCTGCTGCACCTGCAGTAGTAGAAACAACATATAAACCAAAAAAAACAAGCGAAAACCCTAAAAAAATAGAAATTATCACACGGTGTCTTGTTTTGAATGTAAAGAGATATACGAGGAGAATAAGAAAAAAAGCTAAGGGCGCAAAACCATATATATGAAAGGCAACAATCTGAGCGGCAATTGTGGTGCCGATATTCACCCCGATAATAAAAGAAATGGCATCATATAAACCCATCAATGCCGCAGAGGTAAAACCAACTAACATCACACTCGTTGCACCAGAACTCTGCAAAAGTGCTGTCAAAAAAAAGCCAATAAAAAAAGATTTATATTTACCGCCCGCAAATCGATCCACAAGTGCTCTTACGCCCTTTGATGTAACAATCTGAAAATTCAAGCTGACCATATTTACGCCATACATAAGGAGAGCAGTGCCGCCTAATATTCCAATGATAGTATTAATCTGCACGCTTTCTCTCCGATAATCGTTGTATATTAAGCATTCATTATCTTCAGTATCTTCTGTATATCCTTTTTTGACTTAAGAGCAAAAAATGGATGACTTTTACACAAATTTAAAGGAAGACTGAACTCAAGTCCTTTTATGTCTATTATTATTCCGCCTGTTTCTTTTAAAATAACACCTGCAGCAGACCAATCCACTACTCTTGAGGGAAGAGAATGAACAAAAACATCAAAAAAACCAGTGGAAAGGTAACACATATCCAGTGCGGTAGAACCCATTATCCTAACCCGATAAAAATGATTAACTATATTTTCAAACATCCGAACATCTTTCGTTCTATCTATTCCCTCACAAGCAGCAAAAGAAAAATTCTTACTTTCATTAACAATGTGCTTGGAGAAAGACCCTGTTACATCAGATAAAAGAGCTCCTTTTCCTCTGATAGCTGAAAATTCTTCGCCGGTAGGAATGTTGAGCACATAACCTACAGTTAAACCACCCGTTTCACCTGTTCTTGAAAGAGCAATGGAAAAAGCATAGTATGGAATACCCCTCTTTGCATTAAGGCTGCCATCTATCGGATCTACAACGACGATTGGAAGCTTGTTTCCAAAATCTCTAATTCCTATCTCTTCCGAGAGAAGCATACATGGTACATTGAATTTTTTTAATTCTTCTATTACAATATCTTCCGCCATTTTGTCTATAAATACAGTGACATCACCTCCGGCCCCTTTACCCAAAATCTGCTTCGCCTCTTCAGTGCCAGCAATCTTTTTTACCTCATGAAATATCCTTCTTCCCATCGTTTTAAACAAATCCAGCCACTGATAGTCCATCTACATATCCCCCAATGTTTTGCACACCTCTTTTATCACATAATCAGGCGTGGAAGCTCCAGCCGTTACACCTACAACCTTACATTCCTTAAACCATTCCTTTTCTATTTCCTCTGCCCTCTCAATATGATAACAACAAGAACATATAGCTTTACATATATCATACAGCCTACGAGTATTACCGCTATTGTAACCTCCTACAACTACCATCGCATCCACATTTTTAGCCACTTTCTTTGCACTCTCCTGTCTTCCGGCGGTCGCACTACATACCGTGTTAAATATACGCAATTCTTCTACCTTCTTCAAAAGTACATCCACCACACTGGTCAACTTGGATGTTGATTGGGTGGTTTGAGAAACAACACCTATCTGCTTATCCCTTATCTTTTTCGCTTCATCAGCACCATTAACCACCACTGCTTTTTCGGCATAGCCTAATAATCCTTTTACCTCAGGATGATCCTTGTCTCCAACGATCACCACCTTGTAACCTTCATCACCTAACATCTTTACAAAATTCTGCGTTTCTTTCACAAAAGGACAGGTGGCATCAACCACCTCTAATCCTTTTTGTCGTGCTTTTCTTACAATTTGAGGGGGAACACCGTGAGAACGGATGACAACCACACCTTCTTCTGTTCCATCTATCTTACTAATAACTTTTACTCCTTCCTTTCGTAATGCTTCTACTACCTGTGGATTATGAATCAAAGGACCCAATGAGTAAACAATCTGTTTCCTTTTAACAACCTCACGAGTCAAAGCAATGGCCCTCTTTACACCAAAACAGAACCCTGCGTTATCTGCTACTACTACTTTCATTTCAACAATGATATTACTTCTGTGTATACTTTTTCCTGTGTTTTATTCGTTGTATCTATTACATGAGCACCCTCAGGTATAACCAGCGGCGAATCTTTTCTGGTTATGTCTTTTTCATCTCTTTCTTTAATTTTGTCTAAAATTATATCTTTCTGTATATGAAGTTCTTTTGCCCTCCTCGTTGCTCTCTCTTTAAGGTCTGCCTGAAGGTATATTTTAACCTGCGCTTCAGGGAAAATTACGCTACCTACATCCCTTCCTTCTACCACATATTTTCCCCTGTTTACATTTTCTCTCACCACATTATTCACGAATTCTCTTACAAAGGGTAACTTTGCTATTATAGAAGCATTTTTGCCTACTTCCTCACCTCTTATGCAAGGTTCCATGTCCCTATTAGAGACAAATAAATGATATTCTGTATTTACTTTTTTCCATAAAACACTTAGTTTATCTAATTCTTTAGGCGTTGGTTTTGTAGAAAATAGACAAGCAATGCTTCTGTACAAAGCGCCTGTATCTATATAAAAGAACCCTTCCCTGCAAGCAAGCAACTTGGCCAAAGTACTTTTCCCAGAACCCGAAGGGCCGTCAATGGTTACTATCAATTTATCCATCAAGCTTTTCTTTAAACAGTCGCGCTTCTCTCCATAAACTTATGAGTTTAGCCCTATCATCACAAGAAATAGCCTTTTTTACCTCAACCCATCCCTCAAGCAATCTTTCCATGGCTTTTAGCACATAAGATTTATTGGCAATAACAATATCTGCCCATATCTCTTCACTTGATTTTGCAATGCGGGTAAAGTCCCTAAATCCAGTCCCCACCAGAAATTTTATGTTGTCTACATTCATTTCTCTTAATAAATTCACATTTGCAAACGACAATATATGAGGAAGGTGGCTGGATATAGCAAACAGCTCATCATGTAACCTATAATCCATATAAATCGGCGTAGCTCCCACTGCTTCAATCAGATCCTCAATCTTCTTCCATCTTTCATTTTTTATCGGTGTGATAATTACAGTATGCCCTTCAAATAAATTTTTCCTGGCTGATTCAGGACCTGAGGCTTCTCTTCCCGCAACAGGATGCAGAGGCACATAATCTATTCCTGAAGGTATTTTATCCTTCACGCTTTCCACAACATATCCTTTAACGCTACCCACATCCAAAATATATGCACCTTTCTTCAACATTGGAAAAATAGAAAGCAAAACAGAGGGAATAGATAAAACAGGCACGCTCACTATCACTAAATCACACCTATTTATCTCTTCTAACTTTGCCTTTCTGTCAATAATTCCTAAACTTTTTGCCTTATTTAAATTCTTTAAGGAATTATCGTAACCAATGACCTCTTCTGCCAACTTTCTTTGTTTTAAATCAATGGCTATGGAACTGCCGATAAGTCCCACTCCTACAACGAATACGCGTTTAAACACCCATTACTTCCCTTAGGCAATCTATAAATTTTCCATTTTGATCTTCTGTGCCTACAGTCACACGGAGGTGTGTTTCATAACCATATCCTTTCATCAAACGAATGATTACCCCTTTATGTAAGAGTTTATTGTATATTTCTTCAGCATCTTGTTTCACATCAAATAATATATAGTTGGCATGGGTAGGGATATATTCAATATCCATATCTTCAAATGCCTTATATAAGAATTCCTTTCCTCTCCTGTTTGTTTCTAATGTCTGTTTGACATGTTTTTTATCATCCAAAGCCGCTCTTGCTCCTGCTTGAGCCAAACTGTTCACATTAAAGGGCTGACGCACCCGATTCAGATAATCAACAATTTCCTCATTGCCTATACCATATCCTATTCTTAATCCTGCCAATCCGTAAAGCTTGGCAAATGTTCTTAACACAAAAACATTTTTATTATTGCGAAAAAAGGAGAGAATATCGGGATAATCTTTGCCGGTGTTATACCCGAAATAAGCTTCATCTAAAATGATTAAACAATCATCATCTATGCCATCTATAAATTCACTCAATTCATCTTCATAAACGATTGTTCCGGTAGGGTTATTTGGTATATCAACAAACACCAATCGTGTATTTTCATTTATTTTATTTTTAATTTCCCGAAGATTGTGATGATAGTCTTTAAGTGGAACTTCTATTTTCTTTGCACCCATTGCCTGAGCAACGATGCGGTAGACAGAAAACGAAGGGAAAGAGAGTATCACCTCATCATCTTCAGCAGTGAGAAAAGTGCGCTTCAAAAGTTCTATAATCTCATTGGAACCATTACCCAAAACAATATTTTCCATCTTTACATTCATCTCTTGTGCCAATCTTCTGCGTAGATAATATCCACTGCCATCAGGATAAAAGTTGATCTTATTTAAAAAATCCTTTATCGCTTGAACCGCTAAAGGAGAAGGTCCTATTGGATTTTCATTGGAAGCCATCTTTACTACATCTTTTAGACCCAGTTCCCTTTTTAACTCTTCAATAGGTTTTCCTGGTGGATAAGGTACTAAATCCTTAATGTATGATGCTACTTTCATCTTTCCTCCGCAGGATAAGAACCTAATACTTTAAAAAACACCGTCTCTTCCCTTATTTTGTCTATAGATTTTTTTACACAATCATCCTCTATATGGCCGCAAAGGTCTATATAGAATACATAAGTCCAGGTTTCCCTTCCCGAAGGTCGAGACTGAATGCGGGTGAGGTTAACACCACTTTCATAAATCGGTTTCAAAATATGATAGAGTGCACCCACTCTATCCTTAATGGAAAACATAATGGATGTTTTGTCCCGACCACTTTTATGAGAAATATATTTTCCTATAACCAAAAAACGGGTAATATTATTCAACCTGTCCTCTATACCATTTGCTATCAATCTAAGATTATAGAGTTCGCTTGCCGCTTGAGAGGCAATGGACGCTGCCTCTCTGTTTTCTTGAGCTATTTTGGCTGCTTTTGCGGTACTGGTAGTTTCAAATGTCGGAACATTTGGAAAATGTCTTTTCAACCATCCCCTACATTGAGCAAGAGCGTTGGGATGAGAATAAATAGCCTTAACATCCTCTGTCTTCCCAGACTTATTCATTAAAGCATGCTTTATCTCCAAAATAATTTCCGAAACAATATAGACATTTACATTCATAAACATATCCAGAGTATAATTCACCACTCCTTCAATAGAATTCTCTATAGGCACTACACCAAAATCTACTCTGTCGTTCTCTACATCCAAAAATATATCCTCTATCCTTTCCTCCGGTAAATAATTTAGAGATACGCCAAATCGTTTCATTGCCGCTTGATGAGTGAATGTAGCTTCCGGTCCCAAATAAGCAATTTTCAAAGGTTTTTCTAAGGATAAAGAGGCAGACATCACCTCCCTAAATATTACCCTCAATCCTTTATCGGGAAACAACTTCGCTTTAGTCAATACCTTTTTATATATTTCCTTTTCTCTCTCCGGTACATAAAACATTAAATTGGACTCTTCTTTTAAACGGGCAACCTCCTGTACACAAGACATCCGCTCATCTAAAAGCTCAACGATCCCTTCATCTATATGGGAAATTTTGTTTCTCAAACTGTCTATAGAAACTGAGTGGTCATTTTTCTTATCTTTTTCCATCTGTTCTCCAAAATCTTTTTTTCACTTAAAGGAACAAACTCTGACAAACTTTTGACAATGAAAGCTTTCACTCTTTTAGCCATTTCATCATAGTCCCTGTGAGCACCACCTATAGGTTCCTCTATTATCTCGTCTACAATATCAGCCTTGTATAGGTCGTGAGCAATTATCCGCATAGCTTTTGCTGCTTCTTTAGTATGCTCAGCATCTCTCCACAGGATAGAAGAACACCCCTCTGGAGAGATAACACTATAAATGGCATAAGAGAGCATGGCCACTCTGTCTCCTACACCGATACCCAAAGCACCACCACTACCACCTTCGCCTGTAATGATAATCACAATAGGCACTCTCAACCCAGCCATTTCATAAAGATTGGCAGCAATAGCTTCTGCCTGCCCCCTTTCCTCTGCTCCGATACCCGGATAGGCACCAGGGGTATCTATAAGAGTAACAATGCCTAAATTAAACTTTTCTGCCAATTTCATCAGTCTCAATGCTTTTCTATAACCTTCAGGATGAGCCATTCCAAAGTTACGCCTCAGGTTTTCCTTTGTGTTTTTCCCCTTCTGCTGGCCAATTATTACCACCTTAAAATCGTCTATATTAGCCAATCCTGTAATCATTGCCTTGTCATCGGCAAACCTCCTATCACCATGAAACTCTATGAAATCTGTTGCTATTCTTTCTATGTAATCCAATGTATAGGGCCTCGAGGGGTGACGAGCAATTTTTACTATTTCATCTATAGAAAGATGCGAAAATCTTTCTTTTATCAGGTCATCTTTTTTCTCTTCTAATATTTTTATTTCTTTTGAAATATCCATCCCTTTCTTCCCAGCTAATCTTTTTAGATCCTCTATTTTTCTTTCCACTTCATATATGGGTTTTTCAAAATCATATACAAACATGCCTTATTTCTTCGAAGAGAGAGAAGCTAAACCATCATCTTTCATCAACTTGTAGACAACAGCATCAATTAAAGCCTGCCTGGAAGCGTCTATTACATCCGTTGCCACGCCAACCGTTTCCCACCTGTTTTCCTCATCTCCCGATGTAATCAAAACCCTTACCGTAGCTGCGGTGCCTTTCTCTCCCAACAATATCCTCACCTTATAGTCTAAAAGTTTCAGTGTCTCCAATGATGGATAAAATCTCAGTAACGCCTTTCTCAAGGCATAATCCAGGGCATTTACCGGACCATTGCCTACAGATGCAGTATGTTCTATTTCTTTGCCCACTCTCACCATTACTGTAGCTTCAATAGCTGCAATATCCTCCACTTTTTTTCTTCCATCAATAACACGATAAGATAGAAGCTCAAAATAATCACGAACCTCTCCTTTATTTCTTAACAGCATAAGTTCAAAAGAGGCATCTGCTGTTTCAAAGTAGAAACCCTGATTCTCCAATTTTTTTATCTCTTCCAGTGTTTTTTTACCTGCCACCGTATCTTTATCTATCTCAATGCCCATCTCCTTCGCTTTATATACAATATTGCTCATTCCAGAAAGATCAGAAATAAGTGCTCGCCTTTTATTGCCCACCACCTCAGGATTTACATGCTCATAACACTGTGGGTTTCTCAAAACAGCGCTCACATGTATGCCGCCTTTATGTGCAAAAGCACTGTCCCCTACATAAGGCAGGCGACTGTTGTGAGGAAGGTTAAATATCTCATCAATCTTCTTAGAAACAAAAGTAATCTTTTTTAAATTTTCATCACTTATGCAATCAATATTCATCTTCAATTTAAGATTGGGTATAACAGAGGTAAGATCAGCATTGGCACATCTTTCTCCATAACCATTGAATGTCCCCTGAACCTGCGTTATACCACATCTTACAGAAGTAAGAGTATTTGCAGTTGCCAGTCCTGAGTCATTATGTGCATGTATACCCAGAGGAACACCGGGGAACTTCTGCTTGATATCTTCTATTATCTTTTCCAATTCCCAGGTAATTGTGCCTCCGTTTGTATCGCATAAAACTATATTGTCTGCTCCTCCCTCAATAGCCGCTTGTATAGTTTTCAAGGCATACTCCGGGTTTCCCTTATAGCCATCAAAGGTATGCTCCGCATCATAAAATAACTCATCGGTATAATTCTTTAAATATCTTACAGAGTCAAAGA
>JAGMDW010000066.1 GCA_023128455.1 Desulfurellaceae bacterium | reverse complement strand
GCAGACAGGCAACGCACAGGCAGGGTGGCTGATTCTTTTCCTAATCTGTGGCTGAAATTCTTTTTTTGCCCAAGATTGTTGGGATAATAACAGACTGCTAAACTCCGATCCCTGTTAAAAGGTTGTAATGCTTATAATTATAATTATATTAAAATAAGGTGGACTGGGTTGTTATCTATTCAATAGATATGTGGTGAAAAGAAAAATGAAGAAAGAAATGAGTGGATGGAGAAATCCCCATCTATTGTATATCACCATCATTATAATAGTCCTTGCGGTATTATATTATCTTCCCAGCATAATAACTCTTATGGGCTGGAAAGTTCCGAACTGGTTTATTCTTAATATGCCACATGATTTGTACAGGAGTTTGTTTTTTATACCCGTATTATATGCGGCTCATAGATTCAGAATAAAAGGTGTAATAGCAATAACTGTGATTTCAATGCTAATCTTTTTCCCCCGAGCTTTATTTATATCTCCTTATCTTAGTTCTTTAATTAGATCTATAGTTTTCATTATTGGTCTTTGGTTCTCGGGTTTTTTCTTTACTATAGCATTAAACGCCATCACCGAGCGAAAAAAGGCAGCGGAGAAACTTAAACACATTAACCTCGTCCTCCGTGCCATCCGAGGTGTCAACCAGCTCGTTATCCATGAGAAAGACAGGGATGAGCTTATCCAAAAAGCCTGCGATATACTTATCAGCACCAGAGGCTACACTGGTGCATGGCTTGCCCTTCTTGATACGAACCAGAAATTTATAAAATCAGCTATGGCAGGTTTTGGTGATAAAATTTCACTACTTGAGAAGCAAATGAAGCAGGGAAAGTTCAATAAGTGCGGTCGTTTGGCATTAAGACAACCAAGTGTTGTGATAATTGAGAATCCAGAATCAGAATCAGAATGCAAGGACTGCCCGCTTTTGGGTGAGCATGCAGAGTGCAGAGCGATGACAATCAGGCTTGAGCATAAAGGTAAAATTTACGGACTGCTGTCTGTGAAGATTCCTGAAAATTTCGCAGGAGATAAAGAGGAACAGGGCATATTCGAGGAGCTTGCAGGTGATATTGAGTTTGCTTTATACAATATTGGGATTGAAGAGGAAAAGAAAAAAGCAGAAGAGAAGCTTAAAGAAGCCAATACAATTATCAATAGAAGCCCAGCAGTGATTTTCACTTGGAAGAACGAGGAAGGTTGGCCAGTGGAATATGTTTCGGAAAATGCTGGAAGGATATTCGGATATACTGCAGAGGATTTTATTTCCGGGAAAGTAAACTATGCAAAGTGTATTCATCCTGATGATCTTGAACGCGTAGAGAAAGAAATAGAGGTTTTCAGCAAAGAAGAGGGAAGAGATGAGTTTGTTCATGAGCCGCATAGAATAATAACGAAGGACGGTAAAGAGAAAATAGTTAC
>JAGMDW010000065.1 GCA_023128455.1 Desulfurellaceae bacterium | reverse complement strand
GTATCGGTGCGCGGAATATAAGCCTCGGGCTGATAATAATCATAATAGCTGATGAAATATTCTACTGCATTTTCAGGAAAAAAATGCTTGAATTCATTGTAGAGCTGAGCGGCCAGGGTCTTGTTATGCGAGATAACGAGAACAGGCTTAGAAATTTGGGCAATCACACTGGCAACAGTGAATGTCTTCCCTGAGCCTGTAACACCCAAAAGCGTTTGATATTTAACATCACTTTCTATATTTTTTGTCAGATTTTCTACTGCCTTAACTTGATCACCAGCAGGCTGAAAGTGAGAATGCAGGGTAAATAAAGCCATTATCGATGTAAGCCTTTAAAAAATACCTTCCCCGAAAATAATCCTTGTTCTATGCTTCTTTCTTCTTTCAACTTCTCAAGTGTAGTTTTCATGGTCTGTTCATCCACATCAAAAGCTCGGGTTAAATCCCCCATAGTGCAAGGTCTTATGGCTATCATTTTCAATACCGCTTTGTCTAAATTCACCAGAAAATCGACATTTGACTTATCAAATTCTCTAATAGCTTCTACTGGTAAATGACATAACTTAGATAATTCCTCTTTTATACTATTCAGCTTTTCAGCCCCCACCGGCAAAGCGTAATCTTCTACCCCAGGTCTTGTCACCGTACTTAATTGCACCCTAAAAGGATTTATGACATTTATCGCCTCTGCCAATCTTTTTATCTCATCTTCTGTATCATTCATTCCTCTAACAAAGAGAATCTCCAACCATAGCTCTCCTTTAAACGATTGTGTGAAATCCTTTATACCTTCAATAACCTTATTTATATTTAGTGAGGGATGAGGACGATTAATCATTTTAAACACATTTTCGTCTGCTGTATCTAAAGAAGGAATAATTACATCTGCATTCTTCAGGTCTTCCTTCACCTCGTCCATCCACAACAAAGAACCATTAGTCAAAACAACTATTGACTTATCCGTTTCATCTTTAACTCTATTTATCAAAACACCTATATCCTTATTTAAAGTAGGCTCGCCACTTCCACTGAATGTTACATAATCCAATTTTCCCACCTTGTCTATATAATCGCAAAATTCCTGAAAGATTTCCTTAAGAGGAAAAAAAGATTCCCTTTTCACCGTGAGATTTGTTGTTTTGCCCACCTCACAATATACACAATCGTAACTGCAAATCTTATAAGGAACAATATTTATACCCAAGGAAAGCCCCAATCTTCTTGAAGGAACGGGCCCATAAATGTATTTCATCTCTTTTCGCCTACCTTTATAACCTTATTTTGCCAAAATGCTTCAGCCATATCTATGTCCAGCTCTATTTGCTCTCTCAACGCTGAAGAATCTTTAAATTTTACCTCATCTCTTATACGCTTAACAAACTCAATATTTAATCTTTTATTATAGATATTTCCCTTAAATCCCAAAATATGCGCCTCTAAATGTGTTACATCATCACCGAAGGTGGGATTGCTCCCTACATTAACTACAGCATGAAGCAGCTTTTCGTCCACTTTTACCATCGCTATATACACACCACTTTTGGGTAAAAGCTCATTCTTAGGATACATATTTGCAGTGGGAAATCCCAATTGTTTGCCTCTCGACATTCCTTTCTCTACATATCCTTCAACAGAATAATACCTGCCCAAGAAAAGGCTTGCTTCTTTTATCTTTCCATCTTTTATCAGCTCTCGCACAGCATTGGAGGAAGCAATAATATCTTTTACTCTCACCGGCGGAATAACATACAGTTTGAAATGATACTTCCGACTATACTGCAGCAGTGTATCCACCGTTCCCTTTCCATTCTTACCAAATGTATAATCATAACCAATGTATATTTCTCTTGTTCTTAAGGCATCTAAAAGCACCTGTTTGATGAATTCCTCCGGATATATATTGGCAAATCTCTTTGTAAATCGGGCGCAAATCATCACATCTACGCCCAACTCTCTCACAACGCATGCCTTCTCTCTAAATGTTTGAATAAGAGGTGGAGATTCATTTTTTATCACCTTCAAGGGATGAGGATAGAATGTAAATACAACAGAGGTGCCATCTATCTCTCTTGCCCGTTTTACGACCTTTTTTATAAGAGTTTGATGTCCTACATGCACGCCATCAAAATTCCCCAATACTACAACGGGTCTCTTAAAATTCAGGTTTTCCAAATCTCTTATAACTTTCATAGCGGCACATACATCTTAAGAAGCTTTCATTTTAAGTCAAGCAAACATGCAATGTTTGTCAAGACAAACGCCAGAGGCATTTGCTTGCAACTGCCAGAGGCAGT
>JAGMDW010000064.1 GCA_023128455.1 Desulfurellaceae bacterium | reverse complement strand
CATTTCTCTTATCTCTGATGATAATGGTCTTCTCAAATTTTCCTCATTTAACTTTGATGTTATTACAAAAATAGTGCCAAAAAAACCATATTGTTTTAATAATGGATAAGCATAGATGAAATTATCCACATAACCATCATCAAATGTCAGATGAACAGATCTTTTTGGCAAATTTTTCTTACCCTTGATAAAATCATAAATATCTTTTAATTTAACCGGACAAAAATCTTGTTTCTTTAAAATCTTTAGATGATTTTCAAAGGTCTCGGGGTCTATCCTTTCTCCATCTTTTATATGGTGATAACAGAGAATCAATGCACCCATATTTTCCCCAAAAAAGGTCTTACTTTTTCTTCTACCTCGTTTACACTCAAGGTTTTTAAGCATTCAAGTGTTTTGCAAATTTTCTTATTGCAAGGCTGACAGTGCAGCCCCTTTGTAATATAGATATGTTTGGGATTGTTTGGCGGATGCCATCCAATAGGATCGCTCTTTCCAAATATTGTAAAAGATGCTGTATTTAGTGCAACAGCGATGTGCTTTGGTGCAGAATCATTCCCTATATGCAGATTTGCCCTTTTTATTAGAGCAGTAAGTTCAGAAATGGTTGTATTTTTAAAGAATATATGTTTTTTAAAAGAAACAGACAATGCATCTTCTACATATTTTATTTCATCCGGTGCAGAGATAAATATAACATGCGCCCCTAAATCGCTCAGCCAATCTGCAATTTCTATGAATTTTTGTTTGCACCATCTTGCAGTCTCTCTTCTATGCGTAATGTCCATCGTTACCAAAAAGTCATCTTTTTTTATACCAAGTTTCTCCAATTTATCATCTATCTTATTTTTAGATTTTTCAGAAATAAACAATCTTGGCTTTGCGTCTTTTACATCTACGCCTATTGCCTCTATAAGTTCCAGTCTATCGAAAACTGTATATCCCCTATCTATAAAATACGGTGTAACATTATAGAATATGTTCTTCCACCAGTGTTTTCTGTGAAAGGCAACTTTTTTCTTAGCTTTGGAAAAGGCAATACAGATAATACTTTTAAAATTGTGTATGAAATCTATTATAACATCAAAATTTTCTTTTCTAATTTCAAGAAGTGTTTTAAATCCGTCTTCTATGGTATAGATTTTATAGATTGCAGGGTCGTTCTGCAAGATCTCTTTTCCCATTTTATTTGTTAAAAAAGATGTCTTTATATTATGTTTTATCAAAGCATCTATGAGTGGTGTGGTGAGCACTATATCACCTAACCTTTTGAATTGAATGAGAAGCACCTTCATCTATTACTACCCACTTTCCTTTCTTGTATATTATTTTTCCCTTTAGATGGGGTATCTTAGATAATTTGGTGACAATATACCTGCTTTTTTTGTTTTCTACAACCTTTCCATTGTAATAAAAAACAAGAGAAAAAGGAGAAACATGAAAGGTAGATATTGTTTGATGAGGACAGGTATGATTCAAAAATCCTGCCACATCTTTTGCACTACTGAAAAAAGATAGATAATTTGTAGCTGTAAAAAGCATTACTAAAAATATCATGGTTATACTTGTTATGTTACCGACAATTAAATTTCGTCCATACAGATATACTGCAGCTAAAAGAGGTATAGATAATCCTATAAAGAGATAGAGCAATGTGTTTTCTGCATGTAATTTATAATAGAAATGAATTGAAGCGCCAACAACAATGAGTATGTATAGTATTGTCTGCAGAGAAAAGAAGCTTTTGGACAGGCGAATAGATTTAATGTAACTTGCGCAGATTATAGCTGCTGCCGGAAAAAGAGGAAGAATATAATGAGGCAATTTAGAATGGGAAAGACTAAAAAACACGAATACTATTCCAAACCACAATAAAGAGAAAAATTGTATTTCATCTTTCTCTTTCCATATTAATTTTACCTTTTTTGCTATACATAGACAAAAATATATACTCCAGGGGAAAAATCCGGCCAAGAATACAGGAATATAATAAACAATGGGACCGGTTCGGTGATGCTTTGTTGTAAGAAACCTCAATATGTTTTCATGAAGCAAGAAATTACTTACAAATCCAGGATACGCATGTTCTACCATCAGATACCATGGCAGGTTGATGAAAAAAACAATAGGCAGTCCTAAATGTAAATAAAGCAGTTTTATAGATTTTATAAAGTTATAGTGAAATAGTAAAAAGATAAAAAATATTAAAATAGGTAAAATTAAGGCTACGGGTCCTTTGGTTAAACATCCTAAACCTATAGAAATATAGGCAATAAAAAGATAGCATTTGTTTTTTTCTTTAAAATAAAGGTAAAAAAGATAGAGTGAAACAGAGAAAAAGAAGGTCAGGGTTGCATCAAATATCACATAACGAGCATAGATAATGTATTCAAGAGATGTGGCTAATATAAGAGCTGAGTAAAAAGCAAATTCTTTGGAAGATATTCTTCTTATAAAAAGATAGGTGGCTAATATAAGCAGAAGAGAGAATACAGCAGAAGGCAAGCGAGCCTGGTATTCTCCTTTTCCAAAAATTTTCATGGAAAAAGCGTCCATCCAGTAAAAAAATACAGGTTTGGAGATGTGAGCTTTTCCATTAAAAGTAGGCAATGCATAGTTTTTGTTTTCAACCATCTCAAATGCTACTTCTGCATTTCTTCCCTCATCGGGGTCAAACAATGGACGAACATTTAGCAAGAAAAAAAAGAAGAATAAACATAGGACAAAAAGAACTAAGGTATTTTTCATATTAAATGTGATGGCGGTGAAGGGACTTGAACCCCTGACCCTGCGGATATGAGCCGCATGCTCTCACCAACTGAGCTACACCGCCTTAAGGTAGAAAAGATATAATATAATTATAATAGTTGTCAAGGAAAATGCTTCAGGCATTTTCCTTGCAAGCACAAAGTGCTTGTCAAGCTAAACGATGAATA
>JAGMDW010000063.1 GCA_023128455.1 Desulfurellaceae bacterium | reverse complement strand
TTGCAATGGATTGATATCGCTGAGGAAATCAAGGTAATTCCTGTGCCTAAAGATGTTCTTGCTGAATTAGTGTCTTAATAGTCTTTTCTCAATTATGGTCAGTGCTTCGGCTGGATTTACGATCTTTACAGGAAGATTTGCCTTAAGAAGTTTTTCTGTTTTAAAGTCTTTTTTGTCTCCTGTAACAAGATAGTTAGCCTTTCCTTTAATCGTAGAAGCAAGCACAGGAGCATCCTTGGGATGAATCAAATCGTTATAAATAGCTACTTCCTCCTTATTGGGCAGGGGAATAATCGTAAATTGCAACTTATTCAGATACTCTTTATACAAAGGTAAAAGAGGAGCGAATTTTTTATTTATGTTTTTCTCTACTTCCATCAGATTATATTTGCCAGTCATAAATTCTATGAACGAAAGATTGGAAATGGCAATATCTATAAGCAACCGAGGACTTCCTTCTGAAGAAATAAGACTGGACAAAATTACATTAGAATCTATGAAAAATTTCAGCCTTTGCGAAGGATTATTTCTCATAAAGTTCCTTTGAGAAAACTTCTTTTTCTTCCTTTAATGTCTTTAGAATCTCCTCCGGACTTATACCGGCAGATTTTAAAAGCCTGCTTACTTTCTTTCTTATTTCTTCTATGGCATAGTGCCTTTTTGTAAAAATAATGGACTCACCTACTGGCATAAGCACAACTTCTTCTCCTTCTTCTAAGTCAAATACTTTTCTTATATCCTTAGGCAAAGTTATCTGCCCTTTTTTGCGAATTTGCACCACATATTGTTTGTTTGTCATAATTCCTCCTTTCCGAATTCTTACAACTAAAATTTATAGTAGAATAGCTATTATGTCAACTGTCTCTACCGGAAACATTAAAAATAGCCATTAAAGGGATAAAAGAGATTATCTCTAAAGAAGAACCACCATTGTCAAAGAAAATCCCCTTTTGTAGGAATTGCGCCTATCGGGAATTCTGCTGGGTATAATTTTTCACTTGATTCTATTGTGTTTTTTGTTAAAAATGAATTTACAAGTCATATAGGAGGTAATTATGCTTAAGCTAAATCCTGAAACAGAAAAAGAGGTTTTACTTAAAGCGGTAGAAGAGATATGCATTGCGGCAAGGACGGCACCAAAGGCATACGGAGAAGATAACATTGTAACCGCTATAGTTTATGATGAAGAGCTTAAAAAATTACAAAAAGAGATGAGAAAGATAGGAGAGGAGAAAAACTTAAAATTTTTATTAAGAGATGCGGAGAATATAAATGATAAAATTGTAGTTTTGATAGGAACATCATTGAAAATCCATCCTCCGCTGTTTTTGGATAATGAATATATTGACCCTTGTGTTGATCTGGGCATAGCCATCGGTTCAGCCGTCTCAACAGCTTCTCGGTTAAAGATAGATAACAGAATAATGCTGAGCATTGGCTTAGCCGCCGTGAGTTTAAAAATTTTGGGAGAGGATGTAAAGATAGCTTATGGTATACCGTTGAGTATCTCAGGAAAAAATCCATTTTTTGACAGGAAAAAGTGAAAAAGGAGATTTTTAAAATGCAGCTACAAATAAAAAATATTTTGTTTTTTGTGTTTTTCTTTGCATTTGTACAGTTTAATGTATCTTATGCAGGAGACTGTAAGTATTTACCAGATTTTGAAGCTTATTATAAATTCAAGTTCCGTAATGGAATAACAGTTGCAACTGGCATTCTTAAAGGAAAGAAATATGGAAAGCAATACAAAATGGATTTTCAGGGTAAAACTACTAAAATTATAAATCTTTTTTATAAACTAGAGGGGCATACCTATGGCAGTGTAGACATAAACACACTGCAGCCGTTGGACTGTGTCTATATAAGAAAACTGCCTCACAAATCAAAGATTGTATATATAAAATATGTTGATGAAAATAAAGCGATAGTTAAAACAACCAAGACTAAAGCCTCTAAAATTAAAAAAGAAGATGAAACGGTAACCTGGAAAAAGTCTATATTTTCCCCCATGTCTTTATATGTCTTTTTTATGCATACTGGCTTTCAATCCAACAAAAGATACAGCAAGTATGTTGTCATTAGCGACAATGTTCATAAAGTTGAAATAATATCTCTTAAGGCTGAAGGAAAAACAAAGATAAAAACGAAAATGTTCAGAATGAAAAACGGTAAAGTAGACGCAAGCAAAAAGGTGGAAGAGGTTCACGCCTGGATAAATGATTTGAAAATACCAGTTAAAATGGAATACAAGTTTGGAATGGGAACTATAGAATGCAATCTAAAAAAACTTATTATAGAAACTAAAGATGAATAGTTTACCGTTTTTGTTTTAGAATTATTATCTGATTTTTTGTAGCTTTGACTGCGTTGTTAAACAACATTCTTAAAGATGGGTAGTCTTTAGATGATACCTCAGGTTGCTTCAACGAAAGAACGCTTGTGTAGATAATCTTTTCTCTTTCCTTTCGCCAACGAATACAAAAATTCCCTATTTTATTTTCATAGGTATAATTCTCCGGTATAAAAAAAGACACATAACCATCAGGCAATGTAATGACAGCCTGCGCATGCTTTTCCATTCTATAACCAATGCGATAGGAATATTTGCGTTTTTTGGCAGCTACTTGTTGAGACAAACGGGTATATATAACTACAGGTGGATGGAATAAGAGCATATGAGCAGTCTTAGTAGCAAATTGGTTGTCTTTTAAATGAAAAGAACTAATTACTTCAGATTGGTTTAAATCGTGAAAGTCAGAGATGTGAATATCGTCTATGCTTGTTCCAGGACTAATCTTGCTGGCTAAAGCTTCTAAGGACTGTCTTTTTTCTCTTTCTGTAGCATATAAAAACCTATGTCTTTCAAACATGGCATAAACACCACTGTAGCTGAATTTTACCTGACCCTCTAATGCACCATTTCTGGTGATCTTAAAATCTCCCCGATAATTTTCCTGATTAAAACTGGAAGGAAAAACAGGGGTTTTTGCTAAAATGGCTTTTTCCCCATCAATAATTAGCACTTTTCTTCCCTGGTCCGAAGGAGGAAGCATGCCGCAGGAAGTTGTTTCGGCTGTACTATCTAAGAAAATAAACTTGCCATTTAGATGCACTGCTGCAATTTCGTGGTTGAATGCTCCCGGCGTGGGAAGATCGACATCCAGAGGAGATACACTTGAAGTAGGAATGAGTACTGGATAAGCGTCAATTTCCACCGCCCTTAGCATGCTGATCAATAAGGTAGAATGGTCTTTGCAATCACCATATCTTAAGCGAAAAGTTTGAGCGGCAGGATGAGGCTTGTACCCGCTGATACCAAACTCAACACCTACATAGCGAATATTGGTAGCAACATAGTTGTAGATCGCCTCTACCTTTTGCCATGAATTATTTAATCCTGTTGTCAGCTCTCGTGCTTTTTTCTCAATGGCTTCATCTGGCTGCATTGCCCCATTAGCCAATTTCGTATACCAGGAGGCTATTTTATTCCAATCAGAAATACTGGAGACAGCAATATGAGCTGCAATTTCCCCTAATGGCGGAGCGCTGCATTCTTTGTCTATAGCAGGCAGATTTTTTAGTTCCCAGGTGTAGATTTTTCTTCCCTTTTTTTCTTCAATTACAGGAGCAGCGATGAGATTTTTTGCTTTTACCTTAAGGGGTTTACCGACAGGGAATTCCAGCCGATAGACAGCTCTTTTTACCGGATAATACTGTTGAAACAGATTACTTGACCAAAAATTCCCCTTCATATAAGGCGTTATAGTTTTTATTTCATAGGCGTAATCAATAATTACCTCTGGGCAGAGAGCAGGCATAGAGATGGTCTGATATTTCAAATCTGAATAAATAGGGGCATCCTTCACAAAGGGCGGAGAAACAATATTGTAAGCTTTTGGGTTAGGTTTTATCTTGATACCGTTGGGAAGCAATGTAAAAGCATGAAGAACCTTTAATTTCTCAAGCTCGGTGGAGAATGGAATCACCACTTCTCCAAACTCTTGAATACCCTTGCGATTTAAGACTTTAATACGTATATGCACATACAGCTTTTCTTTGCCTTGACTATCAAAAGAACTTCTCCACTCATCCAATAAGATAATCGCACCCTTAGATGTAGTTTGAGCCTGTGCCAAATTTAGCAAAAGAGCTATCAGTATGAAGCTTAAAAATAGAATCGATAATTTTCTCATATAACTTCTATATATATCATTGATTTCAAATATTTTAAAGGATAGAAATGAAAAAATTGATTCGTTCGTCTACAAATGATTTTTTGCTTTACTATGTAAAAGGTTTATGATACATGTCAGCCTTATGGAAAACAAAGGGACAAAGAGTTTTTCAAATGCTAGGAAAAGCATTCTAATGGGAATATTTATCGTAATTGCATTTATGACATGTTTAGCATGTAAATATAGCGATTACTTCAACTTGCAAAGTACTCAAGCTAAGACCATCAATGTTAGTTACACTCAGGAATTGACGAACACCCTGGAAAAATACAATATGCGGAACAATATTCATAAACAGAAACCTCTTATAATAATCAAAAGAGCTCCGAAGGATACCCGCAGTGTAGATGATGTTCAGTTAAGGGAAAAATTTTTTATACGCATCCTTGTGCCTGCTGCCGTTGTTGCACTATCAGAAGTAAGAAAAGAAAGGAGCACTCTGATAAATATTCTTAAGAAGATGAATAACCAGAAAATCGTAGATGTCAATTTAGACTCCATGGACAAAAATGACAGGGCTTTTTTAAGAGCTATTGCAAAGAAATATCGCTCTAATGACCCTTCGGAACTTCTGAAAAGGATAGATGAAGTCCCGCCGAGTCTCATTCTCGCTCAAGGAGCAATAGAATCAAATTGGGGAAGATCAAGATTTGCTATTCAAGGCAACAATCTGTTTGGTATGTGGACTTACAAACATAGAGGCATTAAACCTAAAAAATCTAACCTTGAAGATAAGCACAAAGTGGCAAAATATCCTTCTATTTTAGATTCTGTAAGGGCTTATATATACAACCTAAATGTGGGCTGGGCATATAAAGATTTTAGAGAGGCGAGGATGAAGACTAAGGATGCAATAGAGCTTGCAAATTACCTATCAAAATATTCTGAGAGGGGACAGCTATATATCAAGGATGTCAAAGCCTTAAGCAAAAGATTGGATGAACAATATGCTATAGCTAAATTAGCATCGTATACCAATTTATTTAAGTAGATTTATTTGAGTCTTTTTGGCTTTTCTACAAAAGAACTAAGTGATTTCATCTTTGGTTTTGCCCACCTCTCTATTTCATCTTGAGTAATAGACCATTCTTCATTCCACTTCGCAACAAATTTCCACTTGAAAGCCTGATAAAGCTGCACAGCCTTCTCATACCCAAGACAATCGATTGAGATCGCCAATGCAGTATTTG
>JAGMDW010000062.1 GCA_023128455.1 Desulfurellaceae bacterium | reverse complement strand
TTTTGGAGGAGGTTTTTATGACAATTCTTATACCAACAACAGAAAATAGCCTAAACGGAGAGATAGATTTGCGTTTTGCCCGTGCACCATATTTTATTATCTATGATACGGAGAAAAAAACAACGGAAATAAAGGAAAATACCTACAAGGATGGTGCAAGAGCAGTGGGTACAATGGTTGCTCAATATATAATAAATGAGGGAATAAAAGTCGTTGTTGCCAAGGATATGGGACCAAATGCAAAAATGATATTAACTGAAGCAAACATAGAGGTTAAAAAGATTTCCGGAAGCGTTAAAGAGGCCCTGTCTCAGTTTAAATGATCATAACTGTTGCCAGTGGAAAAGGGGGCACCGGAAAAACAGCGGTTGCCACTTCCCTTTCCTTGTTAATACCACATTCTGTATATATGGATACAGATGTAGAAGAACCGAATGGTCATCTGCTTTTACATCCTCAAATAAGTGAAATAGAAGAGTGTCTGTTTCCTGTTCCTTCCATAGATGAGAATATATGCACATTCTGTGGCTTGTGTGCAAAGCACTGTGCTTTTCATGCTCTAACAATATTAAAAGAACAAAAAAAGGTGATGTATTTCCCTGAATTGTGTCGCAATTGTGGAACATGTAGTTATGTATGCCCTGTAAAAGGAGCACTAAAGGAAGTTCCTAAACAAAAAGGTGTTATAAGAAAAGGAAAAGTATTTTTTAAGGAAAATGAAATAGATTTCATTGATGGTATAATGAATATTGGTGAGCCCTCCCCTACTCCTATTATTAGAAAGCTAAAAAAACTTATTGATAAAAATAGGATAACAATTGTAGATGCGCCTCCAGGAACAGCTTGTCCAGTGATAGAATCAATAGAAATGGCAGATTTTGTAATCTTAGTTACAGAACCTACGCCATTTGGCATAAACGATCTAAAACTGGCAATAGAGGTAGTGAAACACTTGAAAAAGGATTTTGGAGTAATAATAAACAAAGATAGAGGAGAAACAGTTCAGGAATTTTCTTCCCTACCCATTCTTCTAAAAATTCCCTTTAAGAGACAATTTGCTTATCTTTATTCGCAGGGCAAGGTATTAATTGAAGATAAAGAAGGAGAGGAATTGTTTCTATCCTTAAAGAAGAGATTGGGGATATGAAACAAATCGTAGTTATCAGTGGAAAGGGGGGCACAGGAAAAACAATTATTACCAGTTGTTTATCATGCGTAATACCAAACAAAATTATTGTGGATGCAGATGTAGATGCGGCGGATATGTTTATACTTTTGAGTCCCCAGATTTTACAGCAGGAAAAATTCGTAGGTGCACAGTCAGCAGTTATAGATGAAGAAAAATGCACAGGTTGTGGATTATGTGAAAAATATTGCCGCTTTGATGCTATTTATAAAAGAGGAGATAAGTGTTTTGTCAATCCTATGAAATGCGAAGGATGTAACTTGTGCAGTTTGGTATGTCCAGAAAAAGCGATTACTATTGTAGATGAAATTATAGGTAAATGGTTTGTTTCCAATACGAAACATGGAAAGATGGTTCATGCAAGACTTAATCCTGGTGCTGAGAACTCTGGAAATCTGGTAGCGAAGGTGAAGAAAAAAGCACACACTATTGCTGAAGAGGAAAATATACCATATATATTAATAGATGGTGCTCCGGGCATCGGCTGTCCGATCATCTCTGCTCTTTCTGGAGCGCAGATAGCAATAATTGTAACTGAACCTACAATATCAGGCGTTCACGACTTGAAAAGGGTTTGTCAGCTATCCGACAATTTTGGCATAAAGACAAGCGTTATCATTAATAAATGTGATATAAATAAGGAA
>JAGMDW010000061.1 GCA_023128455.1 Desulfurellaceae bacterium | reverse complement strand
AGCAAACGAATAATAACGGGCAAGCCATTCATAACCCGGAATATGCCCTTAAAATCTTCTTTTTGAAATGGGAGAAGTTTGTTTAATGATTTTTTTCTGTCTTCTGAAGTTTCAGCCATAATCATTTCTTGCACAACAAGAATTCTGTTTTCACCGAAGAACATATGTTCTGTCCGACATAAACCAATCCCTTCTGCTCCCAAATCTCTTGCTACCTGTGAGTCTTCCGGTGTATCGGCATTGGCTCTTACCCCCAATTTTCTTACTGCATCTGCCCATTTTAGTAGTGTTTCAAATTGTGGTGTAAGTTTTGACTCCACCAATTTTACCTTTCCCAAGATGACTTCGCCTGTTGTTCCATTTATGGTAATCCAGTCTCCTTCGTGTATTTCTTTTCCCCTTGCCACAACTTTTTTTTCATCTTCATACACGACAATGTCGCTGCAGCCTACTACACAACATTTTCCCATGCCTCTTCCTACAACGGCGGCGTGGGAAGTCATTCCACCACGCGAGGTCAAGATACCTTCTGCAGCATGCATGCCTCCTACATCTTCGGGGGAGGTTTCTTTTCTCACTAAGATAACAGCTTCTTCTTTTCTTGCCCACTCCTCAGCATCTATTGCTGAAAAAACAACCTTTCCCACTGCTGCACCGGGAGAGGCAGGTAGTCCTTTGGCTATAGGTTCTGTCTTTTCCTGAGGGTCAATCATGGGATGAAGTAGTTGATCAATCTGTTCAGGTTCAATACGCATAACAGCTTCTTCTTTGGTAATCAGTTCCTCTTTTACCATATCCACGGCGATTTTCACCGCAGCTAAAGCTGTGCGCTTGCCCGTTCTGGTTTGCAGGAGGTACAATTTGCCTTCTTGGATAGTAAATTCTAAATCCTGTGTGTCTCTGAAATGATTTTCCAGTTTTTGATATACCGTTACCAATTCATCATATGCCTGGGGTATTTTTTCTTTCAAAGCCTGCACTGGTATCGGTGTTCTTATGCCTGCAACCACATCTTCTCCTTGAGCATTAATCAAACATTCACCAAAAAATTGTTTTTTCCCAGTTGAAGGATTCCTGGTAAATGCTACACCTGTTCCTGAATTCTCCCCCATGTTTCCGAATACCATAGCTTGTACTGTTACCGCTGTACCCAGATCGTGTGAGGTATGGTTGATTTCTCTATATTTTATTGCTCTGGGATTATTCCAGGAAGAAAAAACGGCTTTTATTGCCATCATGAGTTGTTCCCATGGATCCTGCGGTAGTCCAAAACCTTCTCTTGCCAACACCTCTTTGTAGTCTTCACATAGATCTTCCAGTTTTCTTGCACTTAATTCGTAGTCTTGCTTTACATTTTCTTCTTCCTTTCGCTTTCCTAAGAGTTTTTCAAATTTGCTATATGAAATGCCCAAAACGATATCTCCAAACATAGAAATGAATCGCCTATATGCATCATAGGCGAAGCGCTCATCGCCTGTCTTTTTTGCTAAACCTTTGACGGTGATATCGTTTAACCCTAAGTTTAATACAGTATCCATCATGCCAGGCATGGAAATAGCGGCTCCGGAGCGTACAGAAACGAGTAGAGGATTTTTTTTATCTCCAAATTTCATATTCATGATGTTTTCCACTTTTGACATATATCCTTTTATCTCATCTTCTAAGCCAGGAGCTAATTTCTTTTCCTGTTGGAAATAGTGGCAGACTTCTGTAGTGATGGTAAAACCAGGAGGAACACGGATTCCCAAACGAGACATTTCTGCTAAACCTGCCCCCTTTCCTCCCAAAAGCTTATGCATATTTCCTTTTCCGTCCGTTTCGTTCTCGCTAAAAAAATAGAGATATCCCATCTTTCACTCTCCTCTGTATTTTTCATAGATTATTGGAAACAAAAAGTAAGTCATCTTTCCTGTTATGATAATAGCAGATGTTCTATATTATTATCAAGTTGAAATAAGAGATAAAATACTCATGTTTTCTGAGATTCATATTGTTTGAAAAGCTCCACAAATAATTTTGGAACGAGATCCATTTCTTCTTCTTTTAAAACACATGCAATCCTCATCTGCGTTGCTCCAGGATTTCTCTCTTCTGTTTTCGGGTTGTAAAAACCACCCATTGGACTCACTAAAAGAGTCATTTTTCTTCCATCGATACTGACTGATCCTTCAGTTGCGCAGAATGTGATAAAATCTTCTGCATTGAAGTCAGTTTTTGCAATATTTCTTACATCTATAACAGAATATATGGAAGCTTCAGGCAAAGAGACGATAATATCCGGTAGAACTTTATGGAAATTATCGTACAACTTCTTTAAAATTCCTCTGTAATATTTTCTCTGTTGTGAAATCCAGTTTTGGATTTTCTCTTTGCTCTCTTCGGCCAGAGCTTCAACGATATGCTGGTCAACAACCGATGGACATAGGTATGTTGTATTTGCGGCAATGGCTTTATTGTAGAAATATTCGTTGTCCGTAAGCAAGGCGCCCATTCTCAGTCCACAGGCATTGAAAACCTTTGACATCGTTTCTATGCTTATTCTTATCTTTGCCTCTTCGATATTTGGTACTTCTTTATTTGTTATATTCCATATTGTTGGTGCAGGATCATCTGTGTAATGGAGTCCTCTGTATGCCTCGTCACTTATCAGAAAAATTCCGTTTTCAACACATATCTTTGCATATTTGTTTATGGTTTCTTGTCTCATCAACTGTCCGGACGGGTTATCGTAAGGAATTATCAAGAGACCTCCCGGTTTGTATTTTTTAATGGCCTTCTCGACAGTTTCTGCAGGTACATCCGTAAATTTCTCGTTTTTTTGCAGCACTCTGGTAATGGCAATTACGCTTCTGCCTGTCTCTTCTCCTATGGATTTATAATTTGTGTATGTTGGATCAACGATCAAAAATGGTTTGTCTGATGTCCCCGGATTACCACATATTCCCAGCATAACGACTTTCATAATGTTTGAGCCGCCTGCATCTATCAGGGAGTAAATTTCAGGATTGTTATCTTCTTTAAGAAAGGAACGCACTATGTTTATAAACACTTTGTTGCATAATTCTCTCCCTTGAGTATTGCAATATTTCCATATGCCGTTCTTTAATTCTTTATCCGTAGGATTTAAATATCTTTCAAGCATCTTGGGGTGTGTTTTTAAAGAAACATTTCCTATTGCAGTGTTTATTGCAATTGTGACTTTTTCCCCTCTTTCCTTTTCCTGCTCAGTTCTTTTTTCAAACAGGATTTGAGCGTTTCTGATACAGGAAGGTTTTATAGATTCAAAGAAAGCAGATGCCTTTGCTATCCCTTTGTGCACTTTTTGCTCCTTACATAAGTGTTTTAAAATCAATGGTGGTTGAATTGTAGTCTGATAGATTCAATTGTCAAGCAAGTTCGCTAAAGTGTGGTTGCTATTTA
>JAGMDW010000060.1 GCA_023128455.1 Desulfurellaceae bacterium | reverse complement strand
TTGACATTTAAAAACTTAGGTTATACTATATAGTATAACCTAAGGAGGTGAAAATGCTTGCAAAGGTATTTGGCAAAGGACAGATTGTAATACCTGTAATGTTGAGAAAAAAACTCAATATAAAGATAGGTGATAAGGTAAATATTATGGAAGAGGAGGATGGTGTAAAAATAATACCCATCAAGCAAAGCGAACCTATCATAAATCTTGCTGGCATATTTAGCAAATATGCAAGCCAGAGAATCAATGATAATCAAATAAGCAAAATAACTGAAAGTGAATTGATAAAGTCTTACCAAAATGAGATATATTGATACCAACATCTTTTTGCGTTTTCTCACTGAAGAGAAAGAAAACTTGCCTCAAGGGCTATTAGAATTTTTCCAAAATTTGCAAGAAGGAAGCATAAAGGTGAAGTGCATTGATATTGTATTTTTCCAGGTTATCTTTGTCTTGAAAAGTTTCTACAAAGTGGATAAAGACAAGATTATCAAGGTTATGAAAAATATGCTGGCTCTCAACGGTCTTTATATAAAAAACAAAAGGATATTAGAAAGAACGCTTGAACTATGGGAAAAACATTCAGATGATATCATAGATTGTTATATTGTTGCAAATATGGAACAAGATGGAGAAAACGAGTTATACACATTTGATAAAAAAATCAAAATACTTGGGGTAAAAACCATTGCCTTTTAAAATCATTTCAATCTTAACATAGAGAAAAAATTGCTATTGTGACAGACTTTGATAGGAGTTTAGAGAGAAGGGGATTATGTGAATAGAATATGATCCAGATTTTTGTGAGCTGGTGTGCCCGTTACTGCCGTGTAAAAATGTACTCGGTTATTCTGCCCTGCCTGCGCTAAAGCTTCGGTAGACATGTTTGACAACAACAGCTATATACCAATTGAAAAATCCATTTTCTCAATTATACTTGACAGAGTGGACAAATTTGGGTATTATTGCAAGTAAGAATGAGAAATATTGATTTTTTATCTAAAATAGCCAAGGAAAAGGAAATATTCACCCTTGATGATGTTTATAAAATTACCGGAACAAACAGGGAATATCTCAGGAAGATTCTTTATAGACTGGGGAAAATAGGATTAATAGAGAGAATAGAAAGAGGTAAATATATGCTCATCCCTCTTTGGGGTGAGAAGGGAAAATACACTTTGCATGAATTCATAATCGGTTCTGCTATTGTGAGTCCTTATGCAATTTCCTACTGGAGTGCCTTAAATTACTATGGACTAACTGAACAAATACCAACAACGGTTTTTATACAGACCACTTCATGGAAAAAGAAACAACAGGTGAACATTTTTGGCGTGAAATATAAGATTGTCAGAGTAAAAAAATCAAAAATTTTTGGCATAAGGAAGGAATGGATTGAAGAAACTCAAATAAATATCACGGATAAAGAGAAAACTATAATTGATTGCCTTGATAAGCCTCAATACTGTGGAGGAATAATTGAGGTGACAAAGGGGCTGAAAAATGGAAAATTTAGCAAGGATGATCTTGTCAAATATGCTGAAAAAATGAGCAATTCGGCAATCTTAAGGAGACTTGGTTATCTGTGCGACCTTTTAGGAATAACTATTTCTATCCCTGAAGTTAATACAAGAAACTACCTTTATCTTGACCCGACAATGCCACATAAGGGCGAGAAAAATGCAAAATGGAGATTAATTGTAAATATAGATGAAAGCGTCTTGGGAGAATTGGAATGATTAAAAAACAGGAAATAAGGCAAAAAGCAAGAGGGTATGGAGTTCCTGTTTCAACAATAGAAAGAGATTACGCACAAAACTGGTTATTGTGGTCTTTGTCTCACATTAATATGGCTTTAAAGGGAGGCACGGGCATAAGAAAGGTGTATTTAAAAGATTACAGATTTTCCGATGACCTTGATTTTACATTGCTTGAAAGTTTGAACATTGAGAAAATTAAAGGATTGATGGAAAATTGCGTTGCAAATGCAAGAGAAGAAAGTGGAATTAACTTTTCAGATGCAGTAGATTGTGAAGAAAATGATAACGGCTTTAAAATAAATGTTTACTTTCAAATTATGCAAACAGGCATAAACAAGACGAAAATCAAGATCGATATAACAAAGCTTGGGAATGAGAAAATACTTTTGCCTGTAGTTATGGAAGAGATAATTCATCCTTATTCAGATAACTTAAACAGCAGAGTTAAAGTTTATCCTCTTGAAGAAATCATGGCAGAGAAAATAAGGAGTTTGTTTCAAAGAACCAGACCAAGGGATTTATACGATATATGGCACCTGTGGGGTAAAGTTGATATGGAAAGTGTTTTTAAAATTATGCCCGAAAAAGTTAGCTTTAAAAAAGTGATAATAGATATTGGAACTTTTTTAAAGCGAAAAGAAAACTTCAAAAATGCCTGGGAAAACTCTCTTGAGCATCAATTGAAAATTTTACCTGATTTCGAAAAAGTATTTTCTACAGTCGCAAGAAGGCTGAAAGATGAGTTGGAATGAAAAAGAACCAACTAACATATTACCACTCACAAAAAAGACTTCCAAGCAGGGCATATTTTGTTAATGCTTGAGAAAAAAGAATTTTTAAGCATTTTTGAGGAGAATAGGGCAGAAGCGCTTTTGACAACAACCGCAGTGTATCTTAAGATGAGTGGACAGGAAGCGAAAGGGATACTGAGGGAAAAGGGGTTGATATGAGGATATTGAGATCTTCCGCTCTTTTGGTCTATTTTTACTACAAAATATTAAATGTAATGCTGTATTCAGAAACAGACCAATAAAATTTGATAAAATCACAATTTTTACTATAATTAAAGTAAAGATTAAATTTAAAAGGAGGAATTTGTGCCAAAGGTTGCAACAAAGCTTCGTGTATCTAAAAAAGGTCAAATAAGCATCCCAAAGCAAGTTAGAAATAAATTGGGTATAAAACCGGGAGATATAGTGGTTTTTGAGCAAGCAGAAGAAGGATTTGTGCTGAAAAAGAAAAAAACTGCACTTGATTATGTAGGATACATTAAACCCAAAAAAGAAATAGATATAGACGAACTGATAGAGAAAGCAAGGATAGATGTTCCCGAGACTTTGCGCGCTTCGGGAACGGCCCCGCTGAGCCGTTATGCCTAAAAAGAAACAGATGGACGAAAAAGAATTTTGGAAGGGCTACGAGCTGACTCGTCAAGAAATAGATATAGCCATTGAGTGTTTCTATACATGGTTGGAAATAAATAATTCAGCCAGTGCAAATAAGGAAATATTTAAAGCCCTAAATAAGCAATCAACATTTTGGAATATGAATCCTTAATACCGAATAATCCCAGAAAAATATAAAAAAGATTTAATTTATATCATATATAAGCTACAATATTTAGCAATAATCTTATAGGGGATCATGATAAAAATGAATGTAAGAAGGTTTCCTGTTTAATATGTATGGTTTCAAATTGCCTGTTAGAAAATTCATTGTTTCACTGAAATTCAGCGAAGAACACTATTTGCCGAATTTTTCAGGCTTGATATTGAGAAGTGCATTTGGTGTTGCTTTAAAAAAGGTATCCTGCATCTTTAGAGGTAGAGATTGTAAACATTGCCCTTTAAGAAATAGTTGTGCCTGGATTTATCTTTTTGAAACACCCATTGAAAAGGATAATCCTTATTTAAAAGGAAGAAATTACGCACCCCATCCCTTTGTTTTAACCCCTTTATACTCAAAGGATGATTGTCTTGTTTTTGAGTTTTTACTTGTAGGAAACAGTATAAATCATCTGCGTTGGATATACGCCGCATTTTCCATCTTACAAGATATGGGTATAGGTAAAAAAAGGGCAAAATTCAAAATAGAGGATATCAAAGAATATTTACCAGATGGAGCAAAAAAACCTGTCCTGAGTGATTTTGACTATGATAAAAAACCATTTTTATTGGAAGATTTTGTTGAATATCGTCTAAGAAACTTTAATAATAAGTTGAATGTCCATTGCATTACACCTTTGAGAATAAAAAATAGAGGAAAATACACAGACCGAATTACATTTCCTATTTTTTACAAGACATGTCAAAGAAGAATAAAAATATTATCTGAATTTAATGATGCAAAATACAAATATATTGAGGATATACAAGATGACATAGATGCTTATCTGCAAAATAGTCGTTGGCATGAACTCACAAGATATTCCGTCAGGCAAAAAACATATATGAATATGGGCGGCGTTATTGGAGACATTTTATATATCGGAGATTTTAAAAAATATCTTCCTGTAATCTTTGCAGGCGAAATTTTATGCATAGGCAAAAATACGAGTTTTGGATTAGGGAAGTTTGAAGTAAGATGAAAAGGATGATTTTGATATTTTCCCATACATTTACAGATGTCCAGAAAAGAGATGCAATAAAAAATCTGCATATAGATGAATTTGTATATTTACCACAGAAATTGCAAAATATTTGGTCTCACCTTGACCCTAAAGCAGAAAAATTAAAACCTCAACTAATACCTTTGTTAAATTATATTAAAGAAAATGTTAAGAAAAGCGATTTACTATTGGTGCAAGGTGATTTCGGTGCCACATTTATAGTGGTAAATTTCGCAAAGGAACTTGGATTAGAAGCCTATTATTCTACTACCAGCCGAGTGTATCAAGAAAAGGTCTCAGAAAATGGCACAGTGATAAATATCCATGAGTTTAAACACGAAAGGTTCAGGAAATATGAATAGGAGGTTAAAATGGCAAATCTCTTTATTTCATTCTTAGGCACAGGTGATTATGAGCATTGTAATTATCGCTATGGAAAAAAAGAAATAAAAAATGTCGGCTTTGTTCAAGAAGCAATGCTAAAGATCTTTTGTTCCGATTGGCAAGAAAAAGATAGAATACTTATCTTTTACACTAAAGAATCTAAAGAAAAGAATTGGGAAAAATTGAGCATTAGATTGAAAAGTTTAAACATAAAACCATCCGTAGAGGGCATTTTGATTCCCACCGGAAAAGATGAAAAAGGGATATGGGAAATGTTTTCAATCACTTTTGATAAAATAAATAATGACGATAGTATTATCTGCGATATTACCCATTCATTCAGGTCTATTCCTCTTTTGGGTATTGCCGTTATTAATTATGCCCAGGTATTAAAGGATGCATCTTTAAAAGGCGTGTATTATGGTGCGTTTGAGGCATCGGAAACATCTACAAAACCCATCTTTGATCTAACCCCCTATTCTTCCATCATAGATTGGTCTTTTGCCACATCAGAGTTCATAAAGAGAGGAGAAACAGGTGCATTGGTTGAACTTATGAGAAAAGATGCAAAGACAAAAGATATAGAATCTAATAAAATAGCCCAAGAATTGAATAAAATATCCAAGAAATTAGATAAAATGAGCCTTGACATAAAACTTAATCGTGGGAAGCAAATAGTAGAAAAGGTTTCAAATCTAAATGATGAAATTTCTTTTATTCAGAAGGATAAAAGTTTTTCTTACCTCAATGCACTTTTAGACAAAATAAAACAAAAGACAAAAGATTTTAAAACAAACAATGTTGAAAATTGTATAGTTGCAGCAGATTGGTGTTACGAACACAACCTTATTCCTCAATGTATCACAATTTTACAGGAAGGAATAATTACCTATATTTGTGATAGATTGTCTCTTGATTACCGTAGGGAAAAAAACAGAAAATTAATCTCACAATCTCTTGTTGTAAAAGGCAAAAACATACCACGAGAAGATTGGAACCCTCCATTAAAAGAAAGTCCTGAAGTAGCCGAGAAAGTAAACAGCATCTTAAATGAAAAGATAATTAAAGAATATAAAAACCTCAGTGCTTTGAGAAATGATGTCAATCATTGTGGATTTTTAAAAGATGCAAGAAAAGCAGAAACAATGCAAAATGAGGTAGGTGAATTCCTCTATATTGTTAAAAACTTTTTTAATGCAATACAGGAGAAAAAATGATTACAGTATATATTTCTACGCCTGGTGTAAAAATCTATAAGGAAGGCGATACACTTAAGGTTAAAAAAGGTGACACGATATATCATACGATTTTCCCCTTTAGGACAGAACAAATTGTGGCATTCAGCAAGGTAGAGATGACATGGTCGGCAATGCTTACATTACTCAAAAATAGGATAACCACAGTGTTTTTAAACAAAAATGGGCATTACAATGGGAGGTTAGTTCCTCCTTATGACAGCAATGTTCTCTTGAGAAGAATGCAGTATAAATGCTTAGATGATAAAGAAAAATGTCTCATCTTTAGCAAAGAAGTCGTTAAGGCAAAACTCAAAAATCAATTGATTATGCTTAAAAGGATAGCAAGATTTCAAAAGAAAAACCTCAGCAAAGCTCAATCTGAAATTGAAAGACTTCTGTCTGATGTAGAATCTGCAAAAGATGTATCTTCTTTGCGCGGTTACGAGGGAGCTGGTGCAAGGGCATATTTCAGTGTATTTAATTATGGGTTTATAAAACCTCAAGGTTTTAAAAAGCGCATAAGAAGACCACCGACAGATCCTGTCAATGCAGTCTTATCACTTCTTTATACCTTGTTGTTTACTCGTGTAGATAGTGTAGTAGAAAAGGAAAGTCTTGACCCTTATGTGGGAGCATTTCATGCGTTGGGTTATGGTAGAAGGTCGTTGGCTCTTGATCTCATGGAAGAATTGCGCACCATAATAGCGGATACACTGGTATTTTCCCTGTTTAACATGAACATAATAGATTCTCATGATTTTAAAAGGATTACTGAGAAGGATGATGAATATGAGGAGTTTTTGCCGCCGCAGGAAAAAGAATCCCCAGATATTCTTAAAGATAAGATGGGCTCATTTTCTGATGTGCCTTTAGAATATGAAACATCAGCCGCCACATCTTTAGAGGACGATGGACATGAATCATATAAAGGAAATGAATATCCGATGATACTTTCAGAAAGTGCTTTAAAAAAGGTAATAGCACAATTTGAAAGAAAACTGGAAACCTCATTTACCTATCCCATAGAAAATAAAAAGATGACCTACAGAGAAGCGATAACAAAACAGGTAAAACAATATACGGCATTCTTGCGCGGGGAAAGAGAAAAATACAGACCATTGGTGATGTTGTGATTTACATCGTTGCCTATGATATTAAATTTAATAGGGTAAATGATAAAAAGGCAGCTAAGCGCCTTAATAATTTATCCAAACTGTTGCAAAATTACGGTTTAAGAAGACAAAAATCATTATTTGAGTGTGATTTTGATCATAACAAACTTCAAGAACTAAAAAAAGCCATAAGACAGGTTATAAATACAAATGTTGATTCGATAAGGATTTATCCGCTCTGTGACAAGTGTCTGAAAAAAACTATAATTCAAGGCATTGGTGAGATTATAGAGATCAAACCGTATGAGGTAATATGAAAGATTTTGAAAGGAATATTCTTGCCGTTTATGATATAAGTAACCCCAGGCGACTTTCAAAGGTAGCCAAAACGATGGAAGGCTACGGTGTAAGGGTTCAGCAGTCTGTATTTGAACTCAGAATAACACCTGGAAAATTGAAGGAGTTACATAGAAAAATAAATTCTATTATTGACATAGAAACAGATTCTGTGAGATACTATATTATATGCGAAGAAGATTGGCAGAAAAGAGAGGTCATAGGCATCACAGCATTTGTAGAGCCCGAGTGGGATAAAAATTTTGTTGTTGTATAAAAGATGCCTATTGTTCTTTGACAATTTATTATGTATTGCGAGAACCTTGAATGTTTTATTGGCTATAGAGGAAAAAATGTCTCTAAATCCAATAATATTCAGGTTTTTGGCAGGTCAGATTTATTTATGAATAAAAGAGGTTCTCAAGTTTTACAATTTTCTTATATTGGTGAGGATTTAAGCACATTGGAGTGTTTGTATTTAGGGATTTTAAGACCAAACAATGGTATTT
>JAGMDW010000006.1 GCA_023128455.1 Desulfurellaceae bacterium | reverse complement strand
AAAAGAGGCAAATTTGAGCTGGCAAACAATGGAACGATTTTCCTTGATGAAATAGGGGATATGCCGCTCAGTCTTCAATCAAAACTTTTAAGATTTCTTGAAAGTGGTGAGTTGAGAAGAATCGGTTCAAATCTGGTAAAAAATATAGATGTGAGAGTGATAGCGGCAACGAATAAGAATTTAAAAAAGCTGATTAAAGATGAGAAATTTAGAGAAGACTTGTTTTACAGGCTTTCTACTTTCAATATAGAGTTGCCCTCTTTAAGATACAGAAAAGAGGATATTCCAATCTTGGCCAGGCATATTTTAAGAGAAATTAGCGGTAAGGCAAAAACAGAATACAGCTTAAGTTCAGGGGCATTGAAAGCATTGCTTCTTTATGATTACCCGGGAAATGTAAGAGAACTTAACAATATTCTCAATCAGGCAGCGGTTATGAGCAATGGAACAATAGTTTATGAGAATTTGCCGGATTGCTTGAGAGAGAGTAATATTGATGGAAGGGGTTTTGAGGAAAAATCTGCACTATTTGAAAAAAATATGATTTTGGAAGCACTTAAATCTGCTGGAGGAGTAAAAATAAAAACGGCTGAGATTTTGGGGATTTCTTTAAGGTCATTGCGTTACAAGTTAAAGAAATATAACTTAAGCTAAAAGTTTCTTGCTAACTGTGCGAAATAAATTTATATTCAAGAAAATGGAAGATATTATTAAAAAGACAGAAAAATATGTGATGCATACCTATCATCGTTTTCCTGTCTGTTTTGATCATGGGGAAGGATATTATATCTATGATATAAATGGTAAAAGATATATAGATTTCTTGGCTGGCATTGCTGTAAATGCTCTGGGTTATCATGTTAAACCGGTTATTGAAGCCGTAGATGAACAAAAAGAAAAATTATTTCATGTGTCCAATTTGTATTATATAAAGGAGCAAGCAGAGTTAGCAGAATTGTTGGTAAAAAACAGTTGTTTGGATAAGGTATTCTTCTGTAACAGTGGAGCGGAGGCAAATGAGGCGGCAGTGAAATTGGCAAGGGTATATGGAGGAAAAAAAAGACCCAATATAATCACGATGGAGGGTTCTTTTCATGGAAGAACAATGACTACGCTTGCTGCTACCGCTCAAAAGAAATATCATGAAGGTTTCCGCCCTCTTCCTCCCGGTTTTGTTTATGTGCCGTTCAATGATATAGATGCAGCGGATAAAGCAATGAATGGTAGTGTTTGTGCTTTATTTATTGAGCTTGTTCAGGGAGAGGGGGGCATAAATGTCGCAGATTTCAATTATGTAAAAAAATTAAAGAAGCTATGCGAAGAGAGAGGCGTGCTGTTTTGTGTAGATGAAATACAGTCAGGTATGGGAAGAACGGGAAGATTGTTTTCCTATGAGTGGTATGATATAGAACCAGATATTATAACTCTGGCTAAGGCTTTTGGCGGAGGACTGCCCTTGGGGGCGATGCTGGCTAAAGAAAAGGTAGCTCAATGTTTTAAACCTGGAATGCATGCTACCACCTTTGGCGGCAGTCCGTTTTGCACAAAGGTAGCAAAAGCTCATTTGGATTTCTTGCTTTCTTCAAACATAATAGATGAAGTTTCTAAAAAAGGGGATTATTTCAAAAAAGGTTTACAGAAATTAAAGAGATTTCCTGTAGTGAAGGATGTAAGAGGCGTGGGTCTTATGCTGGGGATGGAACTGGATTCAAATAGTGATAGTTTAAGGAATTTTGTCTTGCGGGCGATGGATGCAGGTTTTCTTTTGGGGGTAGCAGGGGAGAATGTTATCAGGTTTGAACCTCCATTGATTATAGATTACAAGAGTATTGATGAACTTCTTGTGTTTTTAGAGAAAGAGTTGGTCAAAATGTAATGAAATTATCTGAGGACAATATCCGTCATACTGCTGAGACAATTGCCACTGTATTTGGTGTGGGTTATGTGGCTTTTGCCCCAGGCACAATAGGCACATTATTTGGTGTTCTCATTTATCTTCTAATAAAAAGTGTTTCACCTGCGGTATATGCGGTTGTTTTCATTGTTATTTTTGTTATTGGTATTGTTTCCAGTGATATTGTGGAAGAAACATTCGGGGAAAAAGATCCCTCCTTCGTGGTTATTGATGAAGTGGCCGCATTTTTGGTGGTTATGTTTCTTGTCCCTTATTCATTTTTGGCGCTTCTTTTAGGGTTTGTTATCTTTCGGATACTGGATATAACAAAACCACCGCCTATAAATTATTTAGAGAGAATGGAAGGGGGGTTTGGTATAATGATTGATGATATAGCGTGCGGTCTTATTGTCAACATTTTCTTACAGATCCTGTTTGGTTAGGTAAAATGGAAATAGGTATAATCAGGGTAGGTGATAATGTTCCCCTTGAGGAATTTTCACATCAATTGAGAGTAGAGACAAAATTAGAGGTAGTGATTAAAGGTGATGCCTTCATTGTGAAGGATACGCTGAAGTATGCAGTGAAGATGTGCGATTTTCTGATTCTTATTTTTTCAAAGGATTATAGAGATACTGTATTCAGGGCATTTACCTTCACTTTTGGGCTTATTCCGCGAGTAAAACACAATACAGTTTTACCCAGGGAATTTGAAGAGATAGAAAAAGATATATATGTATTTAAAATGGAACAAAAAACATTTCTTATTATAAATGATAGGGTTTTACCTGATTTTGACTATAGTATGATGTGGAATATCTTAGGTTTGGAAAAGTGTTACTATTTGAAGATATTCAATGTTGAGCAAAGAGAGATTGGAATGGTTGTGGGAGAAAAGGAGATTGTTTCCGATGAAGTGGAATCTGAAGTTATAGTGCAGGGAGAAGAGGAGAAAGAAGAAGTGGTTCAGGTATTGAGAAAGCGCTTTCCATATAGTTTTTACACCCAATCAGGTGAATCGCCGGAGGCAGTCTTGAAGAAGCTTTGCAACCTATATCGTTTGCATATTGCCACTGCAGAATCCTGCACTGCGGGAGGGGTAAGTTATAGTATAGCCCATATTTCTGGCAGTTCTGATTATTTTGACCGTGGTTTTGCTACATATAGTAATAAGGCAAAGCATGAGATTTTGGGTGTTTCATGGGCAGCATTAAACTGCTTTGGTGCTGTGAGTGAAGAGGTAGCTTTATACATGGCTCAGGGAGCACTCAAAAGAAGTGAAGCAGATATAGCTGTATCTACTACAGGTATAGCTGGACCTACGGGAGGAACAAGAGAAAAACCAGTGGGATTGGTTTATTTTGGTTTGGCAACTAAGGGAAAAAACAAGGTGTACAAAAAGATATTTACGGGAAATAGAAAGATGGTGAGAGATAAGGCGACAAGGTTTGCTCTGGGAATGGTGATAGAATTTATAAAGGAAAATTATGAAAGAGAGAGAGAAAGATGAGGTTGTTTGTGGCAATAGCTGTTCCTCTTGAAGTGAGAGAAAGTTTGTTAAAAATTGTGCATAAGTTGAAAAAATATGGTGAACCGGTGAGATGGGTAAACAGGGATAATTTTCATTTCACGGTGAAGTTTTTGGGAGAGGTGGCTGAAGAAAAGATAAGCATGATAGGAAAAACGATAGAAAAAGTGGTATTTTCAAGAGAGCAATTTTCCATTGATATAACTGAGGCTGGTGTTTTCCCTAATGTGCTTTATCCTCATGTATTTTGGGTAGGAGAGAATAACTGCTTACCATTTAAAGAATTGTGTTATGGTTTGGATGTGGAGTTAGAAAAATTGGGTTTTAGTAGAGAGAAGAATAATGCTACTGCACATATTACATTGGGTAGAATGAAAAAAGCGAATGCAAAAAGGGTTTATCTAATGCTTAAAGATGCGAATGATATCTTGTCTCGAGAAAAACGGAGTGTAAGGGTGAGGGGAATAAGTCTTATGGAAAGCGTATTAGGCAAAAGCGGCGCTTGTTATAGAATATTGAATAATTTTAATATGGGAGGAATGCATGAATGACAAGAAATTAGAGGCATTAAATGTGGCTCTGGCTAAAATAGAGAAGGCTTATGGGAAGGGAGCTGTGATGAAATTGGGAGAAGGTGCAAAGATAAAAACCGATGTTATTTCTACAGGTTCTATTACTCTGGACTTGGCAACAGGCATATGTGGTGTACCGAGGGGTAGAGTGGTAGAAATTTATGGTCCAGAATCATCCGGAAAAACGACTCTTGCTCTACATATAATTGCTGAAGCACAGAAGAAAGGTGGGCAAGCTGCATTTGTAGATGCTGAACATGCTTTGGATGTAAACTATGCCAAGAATTTAGGGGTAAATGTAGAAGATTTTTTGATTTCTCAACCGGATTCGGGAGAGCAGGCTTTGGAGATTGTAGATACTCTGGTAAGGTCGGGGGCAGTGGATATTATCGTGATAGATTCTGTAGCGGCACTTGTTCCTCAAGCGGAAATTGAAGGGGATATGGGTGATTCTCACATGGGCCTACAGGCTCGTCTTATGTCGCAGGCTTTGCGCAAACTCACTTCGGCTGTTGATAAGTCAAATACAGCCGTTATATTTTTGAATCAGCTGAGAATGAAGATAGGAGTGGTATTTGGAAATCCAGAGACAACTACAGGTGGTAATGCCTTAAAATTCTATACTTCTATGAGAATGGACATAAGAAAGATCAGTGCTATAAAGCATGGAGAACAAATAGCAGGATATAAGACAAGGGTAAAGGTCGTAAAGAACAAATTAGCTCCTCCGTTCAGGACTGCTGAGTTTGACATCATGTATGGAGAAGGTATAAGCAGGTTGGGAGAATTGTTAGACTTGGGTATTAATGAGAACATTGTGGAAAAGAGTGGGACCTGGATTTCCTATGGAGATGTGAAATTAGGACAGGGAAAGGAAAACGCAAAGGAATTCCTAAAAGAACATCCTGATGTTGCCGAAGGAATAGAAACAGAACTTAGGACGAAGATAGGTTGCGGAAGGAAAGAGGAAGATGAGGCTGAATGAGCTATTAGCTATTGCTGTACGTAGAAGGGCATCAGATATTCATTTAAAGGTAGGCAGTCCACCCGCGTTTCGCATCGGAGGAAATATTGTTGTAAGCAATATGCCTTCGTTAACATCAAGAGATATTGAAGGTTTTGTTTCTGAAATGAGGTTGAAAGAGGGGAAAAAAGAAAGATTGAAGAAAACAGGACAAGTTGATGTGGGATATGGTATTTCTGGCGTAGGGCGTTTCCGTTTAAATATTTACTATCAGAGGGATTCTTTGGCTATTGCGGGGCGTTTTATTCCATACAGTACTCCCTCCATGAAAGAATTAAATCTTCCTGAAATTATTGAGAAAATTGCCTTAAGTCAAAGAGGACTCGTTCTGGTCACAGGTGTTGCCGGTAGCGGAAAATCTACTACTCTGGCAGCAATGGTAGAAATTATCAATAAAGATAGGACGGTGAATATAATAACAGTGGAAGACCCCATAGAATATTTGTTTTCAGATAACAAAGCTATAATCAGTCAAAGGCAAATAGGAGATGATGTGTCATCATTTGCAGAGGGGTTAAAGGGTGCGTTAAGACAGGACCCTAATGTGATATTAGTTGGAGAGATGAGAGATAGAGAAACAATGCACATGGCGTTGGAAGCGGCAGAAACAGGCCATGTGGTGATTTCTACTTTACATACCTTAGATGCTGCGGAAACGGTGAACAGGATAATATCTGCTTTTCCGTTAGATCAGGAAAGTCAGATAAGAAAGCAGCTATCAACCACACTTGCCGCGGTTGTTTGTCAACGGCTTATTGAGAATATAGATAAAACAAGACTTGTTCCAGCAATAGAGATTATGATTACTACAGAATATATAAGGACCGCTATTGCTGATCCAGAGAAGACATCAGAGATTCCGCGTATTATAGAGATGAACAGAATTTACGGGATGCAAACCTTTGATCAGTCATTGATGGATTTGTATGAGAGAAAACTTATATCCTTAGATAAGGCAAGAGAATATACCACCCATCCTGATGATTTTATGCTTAAGGTGAAGGGCATACAGATAAGATGAGTGAGAGTGATGATGTGAGAAAAGATGCGTTGAAAATGTTGGAAAGGAAAGATTATACGGAGAGGAAATTAAGGGATAAGCTGATAAAAAAGGAATTTTCTCAGTTGATGATCGATGATGCAATGCGATGGTTAAAACAAAAAAAATTTATAGATGATAGAAGGTTTGCAGAAAACCTTGTTTTCTTTAAGCAGAAAAAGGGTTACGGCAAAAGGCGTATAATGAGAGATCTTTTTTTGAGAGGAGTTGACGAAGATATAGCTCAAAATGCGGTTGGCGGAATAGATTTTGATGAGCAGGTGGAAAAGGCAAAGGAGATTTTGCAAAAAAAGGAAAAGATGGTAAAAACAGATGATAAAATACTGTTAGAGAAGAAACTTCTGCAATATCTTTTACAAAGGGGTTTTGAATGGGAAGTGGTGCAGGAAGCGTGGAAAAGAAGGAACAGAAAAGATGAAATCCTATGAGTTAAGAAGGGCATTTTTAGATTATTTTAAAGGAAATGGGCATACAATAGTAGGCAGCGCTTCTTTAGTGCCGAAGAGTGATCCCAGTCTGCTTTTTGTCAATGCCGGTATGGTGCAGTTTAAAAATGTTTTTTTGGGTTTAGAGAAAAGGGACTATGCAAGAGCTGTGAGTTGTCAGAAATGTATGCGAGCAGGTGGCAAACATAGTGATTTGGAAAATGTGGGACATACACCCCGACATCATACATTTTTTGAAATGTTGGG
>JAGMDW010000059.1 GCA_023128455.1 Desulfurellaceae bacterium | reverse complement strand
GCGGTAATCATACTTATCTTTTCGCTTTTTTCTTTCATTGAAATAACTTTTGGAACGGTAACCTTATCTCTATTCATTGTTTCCTCTTAAAACAAAAAAAGGGTCTTGGTATTTCAATACCAAGACCCTTATAATATCTAAATCACAGTTCAATGTTTCTTTGATCGGGTGTCTTAGACTACCCGTCCTATCTTTTTTAATCCTTCTCCTCCAACAGCTTCTACAAACTCTGCTATCCCTCTCTTTGAGATGGGATGCATGATTTCATTATCCAACTCCATCAATGGAAAGAGCACAAAAGCCCGTTTTTCCATCCATGGATGAGGAATAATTAAATCATTACTGTTTAAAATTATATTCTCAAAAAGTATAATGTCAATGTCAATTATGCGCGGTCCCCATTTTTCATTTTTTATTCTACCCATCTTTGTCTCTATGGTTTGTATTAAACGAAGCAGCTCTATTGGTTCATAGTTTGTGTTTATTTGAGATACGCAGTTGTAAAAATTTGGTTGATCAATGTATCCCCAGGATTTCGTTTCATAGAGTGATGAGGTATAAGCTACTTCTATATTTTTGTCATCATCAAGCAAACTTAAGGCTTTTTTTATATTTTCTCTTTTTGAACCTATATTTGAGCCTAACGAAAGATAGACATTTTTATAATGCATTTGATATGCGCTTCATAGCCTCTTTTAGCCTTTCTTTGTCCTGAGTGATACTCAGACGTATATATCCTTCTCCTTCTTTGCCGAAGCCTACGCCCGGAGTGACAACAACACCACACTTTTCTAACAAAAATTTTGCAAATGAAGCGGAATCTCTGTCTATTTTTATCCAGAAATAGAATGTTGCCTCTGGTTTTTTATACGAAAAACCCAGTTTTTTCAAATATTCATTCACCAGGTTTCTTCTCTCTTCATAAATATCTCTTATAGCAGGTGTTATCTCCTCTTCATGGTTCAATGCCTTTTCACCTGCTTCCTGCACTGCCTGAAATACGCCTGAGTCTATATTTGTTTTTACCTTTCCCAATCCTTCTATAACTTCATCATTGCCTACTACAAAACCTATTCTCCATCCGGTCATATTGAATGTCTTGGATAGAGAATGAAATTCCACACCTATTTCTTTTGCTCCCTCAATTTCCAGGAAACTTATAGGTTTTTTGTTATCAAAGTAGAGTTCGGAATAGGCATTATCACTGGCTACCATAAAATTATATGTTTTTGCCAGAGAAACTACATCTTTATAAAAATCCTTAGTCGCGCAGGCAGAGGTGGGGTTGTTGGGATAGTTTAAAAACATGATTTTTGTTTTTTTCAATATATTTTCTGGCATGTCATCCAAGACGGGCAAAAAATCATTTTCTTCAAGAAGTGGCATAGCATATGGTATTCCTCCTGCAAAATAGGTAGCAGGAGCATATACAGGATAGGCAGGAGAGGGAACGAGCGTTACATCACCATCATTTACAAAAGCAAGCGGCAGATGAGCTATGCCTTCTTTTGAACCAATGAGTGTTAAGATCTCTGTTTCTGCATCAAGTCTTACATTGAATCTCTTCTTATACCATAAACCTACCGCTTTTCTAAAGGACAGCGTGCCCTTATAGGTGGGATAGCGGTGATTTTCTTTTTTCTCCAATGCCTCTTTCGCTATTTCTATTATGGGTTTTGGTGTAGGCATATCTGGATCGCCTACACCTAAATCAATTACATCTACTCCTTTATTTTGAATTTCTTGTTTTAATCTATCTAATTCTGCAAATAGATAAGGTGGGATTTTGTTTAATCGGTTAGCGAGTTCAAACATTCAAATCCTCCTTCAGGATTTTTTCAATTTCTTGTATATTTTTTCCTCTGCGCACAATCTTTATTTTTTTGTCTAATTTAATTATAGTGGAAGGCAAACTGTATTTATCTCCATCATCTATAATTAAATCTACCTTCTCACCAAACACATCTACGATATCTTTTATACGAAATAGCGATTTTCTTCCAGAGACATTTACACTGGTAGAGGTTATAGGACCCACTTTTTTTACCAACTCTTTTAAAAAATGTGTGTTAGCACATCTTACGGCAATATATCCATTTTCCTGTACATAGGAAGAAAATATCTTTTCTGTAAAAAAAATAAATGTGGAGGAGAGCAGGGAGAGTTTGTATATGAGGTTTTTTTGCCTGTCTGTAAAATTTTTCAATGAAAAAATGAAGTCTAAATTAGCGATAAACAGAAATGGTTTCTGACTGCGTTCTTTTATCTCATAGATTCTTTTATTTGCCTTTTCATCACAGATTCTCGCTCCCAGACCATACAAGGTATTGGTGGGACAGATGATAACACCACCATTTTTCAAAACTTCTTCTGTTTTTTCCAACCATATATTTTTTTTGGTATTATCTATCCTCACAACTTTAACCATGAAATGTAAAGGGGTGAGTAGTGGGACTTGAACCCACGACCACCAAGGCCACAACCTGGTGCTCTACCACCTGAGCTATACCCACCATAGGTAGGCTGATTAAGAGAACACTAAATTCCCCTCAGCCATTAGCCATATTTTTAATATACTGTGAGTATCGATAAGTGTCAAGGTTTCTACTCTTTAGCCAATTCTAAGTGTGTTGAGTATTTTTGCCTCAGGATCAAGATATTTTTAAGCCTCAGGATTACGAGGATTAAGACCCCGTGTAGTATCAAGCTACTACACGGGGTAAACAGA
>JAGMDW010000058.1 GCA_023128455.1 Desulfurellaceae bacterium | reverse complement strand
CGCCCATTTCCTCACATTTATCAAATCTCCTCTATTCAATATTTTCATTCCTTTTTTAATTTCTGCACCCTTTTTGGTCACATTGTGATAAATGGCAGCTTTTTCTTTGATTATTACCATGTTTTCTTCAACATCCACTTTCTCTACCATTATTACACAATTTGCCCCTTCAGGAAGAGGAGAACCGGTATTTACCCAAAAAGCACAATCCCTTTTTAATTTAAACCCCACCTCATCCACTCCTATACTGCCCTGAATGGACAGTTTCTTCGGCAACTTATCTATATCTTCACTGCGTACAGCATACCCATCCATTGCCGAGCGAGGAGTAGAAGGAAAATCCATTGGAGCATACATATCCTCGAATAAAACCCGCCCTCTCAACTCGTCCAGATCTTTCTTTTCTTCATCTAAAGTCAAACTATATTCTATTATTTTATTCAATGCCTGTTTAAATCTCATAGCTTCATCCACATATTTAATCTCTTTATTATCTCTTCCTTACCTGGACAAAGAATAAGTTTCAAAATACTTACTCCTTCCTCACTGCCAATGAGAATATATCGCAATAGACTATAAAAAGCCCTTTTACTGAAAGAATCACTCTCTAAAAAACCATTTATTCCCTGTTTCAATTCCTTTTCTCCTCCTTTAAAATGGGGAAGGAAATCTATAAACTTTCTTACTATATCTTTGTTCTCCTCCGTTTTTTTAGCGGGGAATATATTGCCTTTAAGAATAACCTCCATAAGTTCATTCAATTGTTTCAAATCATTAGTTTCGCTTCTTAAGCAAAGAGCCAGTCTACTTTCTTCTTCAATTAAGTCTCTGTTTAAATAACGAGAGAAAGAATCTATAAAGCTTCCATCGTCAAGCATCCGCATAAATTTCTTATTCAGCCACCTCAATTTGCTGAAATCGCATACTGCTCCGCTTCTCCCTACTCTATAAATATCATACTTTTCTATCAACTCATCGGTGGTGACTATCTCTGATTTACAATGCCAACCTAAAAGAACCATAAAATTACACAGCGCCTGAGGTAAAATGCCGTCTTCTTTTAGATGATTTATAGACAGGTGTTCTTCTCTCTTGGACAGCTTTTTTCTCTCCTTATCCAACACAATTGGTAGATGGAAAAATTTCGGTATATGTCTGTCTATACTGTTTAATATGAGTATTTGCTTTGGAGTATTAGAAAGGTGATCCTCGCCTCTTATTACATGAGTAATATCAAAAAGGGCATCATCTATGGCCGATGAAAAATTGTAAGTAGGAAAACCATTGGATCTTAAAATAACAAAATCTCCAAAATCCAAATCATTAAAGTTCATCTTCCCAAATACACCATCATTAAATTCTATCCTTTGCCCTCTTGTTTTAAAACGAATGACATAAGGTAATTTTTTATTTAAATTTTCCTGTATCTCTTTTTTGGAGAGATGACGGCATTTACCCGAATAACGGTAAGGAATACTCCTTTTTTTTGCCTCTTGTTTTTCTTTTCTAATATCCTCTTCAGAACAAAAGCAAAAATAGGCATCCCCTTTTTCTACCAACTCACAAGCATAGTCTCTATAGATTTTTATGCGTTCACTTTGAAAGTATGGACCTTCGGTAAAAGTAATGCCCAACCATTCAAGATCATCCATTATGTTTTGAATGTAGATTCCCCTACTTCTTTGCAGATCTGTATCATCAATCCTCAATATGAAATCGCCGTTTCTCTGACGGCTGAAGATATAATTTACCAACGCATTTCTTGCATTCCCTATATGAAGCCGACCGGTAGGAGAGGGGGCAAAACGTACCCGTACATCACTCATCCTTGAAAATTACCACCGTCTCGTTACCCCTCGAAAAATGCAGTTGTTCATGACCTATCTTTTCCAATGCATGCCTATCTATTGGCAAATGCATCTTCTTCTTTACCTCTACTATCCCCTTTTCCTTTTCTCTCTGCTCCTGGACCATACTTTGTTTCACATCTTGCAGATGTTTGATGCGCTTACCCTTCTCATAAATCCTATGAAGTGAAAACAGAACAAAGAAAAAAAGAAGAATGATAATAAACTTTTTTACCATGTAGGATATTGCCCTCTTTTCCCCAGTCCTCTCTCTATGTCCATCAATCTATTATACTTGACAATTCTCTCTCCACGACAAACAGAACCTGTTTTTATCATACCGGTATTCATCGCCACTGCCAGATCAGCAATAAATGTATCATCCGTTTCTCCGCTGCGATGAGAAATAACCACGCCATATCCTTCATCCATTGCCAATCTAATAGTGAAAAGAGTTTCTGTAAGTGTACCTATTTGATTAGGTTTTATCAGAATAGCGTTTGCCACCTCTTCATCAATACCTTTTTCCAAAAGCTTAATATTGGTTACAAATATATCATCGCCTACCAGCTGAATTTCGTCTCCCAAATCTTCGGTAAGTTTAGCCCATCCATCCCAGTCATCTTCCGCCAATCCATCTTCAATGGAGACAACAGGATAATTATTCACTATTTCTTTATAAACATCTATCATCTCGGAAGAAGTAAGCTTTTCTTTTCCTATTGTGTAATGATTATCTGAATAAAAAGAAGAGGCAGCCGGATCCAGTGCAAATACTATATCTTTATCCAACTTATATCCTGCCTTTTCCACCGCCTCTGACATAAGCTTCAGCGGCTCTTCATAGGAAAAGAGATTGGGTGCAAATCCACCTTCATCACCTACACCAGAAAACATACCTTTTTCCTTCAATATTCCCTTTAATACCTGAAAAACCTCGCTGGACATGCGCAAAGCCTCTCTAAAACTCTCCGCACCCACAGGCATGATCATAAACTCCTGAAAATCTATATTGTTGTCGGCATGTTTTCCTCCGTTCATTACATTAAACATGGGAATAGGCAAAAGAGATGCACTCAATCCACCTAAATAGAAATATAGAGGGATATCTAATTCCTTACTCGCTGTTCTTGCACAAGCTAAAGAAACTCCCACGATGGCATTTGCCCCCAGGTTACTTTTATTTTCCGTGCCATCCAAATCAATCATCGCCCTATCTATTTCTGTTTGCTCTGTTATTTCCATCCCCTTTATACATTGCGCTATTTCATCATTTACATTTTTCACCGCTTTCAATACACCCTTTCCGCCATATCTCTTTTTGTCACCGTCTCTTAACTCCAATGCTTCCTTCTTACCGGTAGAAGCACCGGAGGGAACGGTAAATGTACCCACCTCCATCTCTGTTTCTACATACACTTTTAATGTAGGATTCCCCCTTGAATCCAAAACCTCATCAGCATGTACATCACAAATAACACTCATAAAGCCTCCTCAATCCAATTTTCTATCTTTTCTTTCCATTCTTCTGCTCGTCTCTCGGCCTCTTTTTTATTTTCTCCTTCCACCGTTAAATGAAATAATGACCTGTCTTCATCAGGATAAACAAGTATCCATGAATTATCTACTTTGAATTTTACTCCGCATGTGGTGATCGTTTCTTTTCCTCTTGAATATTCTATTAACCTCCTCATTACATTTCCTCTTTCTTCGAACGAACAAGGAATGGTTAATTTCACCTGAGGTATCAACGGAATCATCCTCTCTAATTCAGATAATTTTGCATCCCTTTCACTCAGCACTGCAAGAAGTTTTAGTATAGTGAACATTCCATCAAACGTAGGCATAAATTCACCAAATATGAATCCTCCTTCAGTATCCGCAGCAAAATCTACATTGAACCTGTTGGCATAAAACATTATTTCCTTCATAGCCATAGGAAAATGAATAATTTCATAATCTTTGCATAAATTTTCCAAAGAAGAAGGCGCATCTACCGGCAAACCAGCTTTCTTTATTTTACCTCTTAAAAGATACATTACTATACCCAGAGCCATGCTGCCGGAGAGAATATCCCCTCTATCATTTATAAAAAAAGCTTTTTCTCCTCCTGCATCCAACAAAACTCCCATATCTGATCTTGTGCTCTTTACTATATCGGCTATTCTTCCCAATGCACTTTCAAATTCCTCTTTTGTCCTCGTTGTTTTTGTAGGATCGAGAAAAGCATTCAATGAAATAACATCACAACCCAAGGTCCCTAAAATTGCAGGAAGAATTCTAACTGATGTACCAAAAGAATAGTCAATGACCATGCGTAGAGCACGCTTTTTAATAACATCTACCTCTATATGTTGTAAGACGGCATTCTTATAAGATTCTATCATATGATAGGGAAAAGATAAGCTTCCTACATCCTCATAATTTGCCCTTCTGAAATCCCCTCTAAAAAAGAGTCTTTCTATTTGTTTTTCTTTTGATACGGATATGTCTATACCGTCTGAATCCACAAATTTTATATCCACAACCTCTGCATCAAAGGGGGAACGCCGCACATGAAATCCGCCTACCTTTACTGATTTTCTCACCAGATATCTCAAAACAGGCAAAGGCGTGTCCGAAAGATCTTCTACATTCACGCCGCTGGACAAAACCCCGGCCATAAGTGCTCTATTTATTGCCCTGGATGCCTTATGGCTACCTCTCGATGTGACCAGGGTTGTTTTTTCTTTGAATGTTGCCCCGAATGCAGCGCCTAATTTAGATGCAAACTCCGGACTGATTTCCAGGTTGGCAATACCAGAGACACCATATTTACCGAATATCGTTCTTGACCAGCGCTTACTCCAGATCAACGATGTAGCTAAAATGGATTTTGCTTCCACTTCCTTGTAGGGCCATATTCTCACTCCTTCTTTTATAACTGCCCCGCTGCCTATCTTGCAGTGATCAGAAATAACTACATCACTCTCCCCTTCTACATGATCTCCTATGCTCACATTATTACATACAATGTCTCCATAAAGAGAACTTCTCTCACCTACTGTACAATTGTCCCAGATTATACAATTTTCTATGTTTGTATGTTTGCCAACTACCGTATTTTTACCTATTACACTATTTTTTATGCACGCTTTTGCTCCCACTTTCACATTCTCACCCAAAGCTATACTGCCTTCAAGTTTAGCTGTGTAATTTACCTCTACTCCCCTGCCAAACCATAATCTGTTTTCTTCCAATCTTTCTCCCGGTATATCTACATTCACTCTTCCCCGTAGAACATCTACTACACCAGACCTGTAGTCATCAATACTGCCGATATCTCTCCAATATCCATGTGCTACATGACCATACAACGGAATGTTCTCTTTCAAAAGCAGAGGAAAAAGATGCTTACTGAAATCAAATTCTCTATCCTTTGAAATAAACGACAAAGCTTCTCGTTCTATAACATAAACACCGGTATTTATCGTATCTGAGAATACTTCACCCCATGCAGGTTTTTCCAAAAATCTTTCCACTCTCCCATTTTCATCGGTTATAACAACACCGTATGAGGTAGGATTTTTAACAGATGTAAGAACGATGGTGGCTTTTCCATTCTTTTTTTGATGAAACTCCAGAGCCTCACTTAAATCAAAATCACACAAAAGATCAGCGCTAATAATGAGAATTGTGCCTTCTATAGATGCTTTCTCCACAGCATATCTTACTGCTCCAGCTGTTCCTAAATCTGAATCTGGCAAACAATAGCTGATCTTCATGTCCAGTGTACTTCCATCGCCAAAATAATGCATAATGCAAGCAGGATGAAAATATAAAAGAACCAACACTTCCTCTATGTTGTGTTTTTTTAAGAGTTTTAAAACATGCTCCATCACAGGAACATTGACTATAGGAACCATCGGTTTGGGAAGATTAACCGTTAAGGGTTTTAATCTTGTCCCGAAACCACCAGCCATAACGATCGCTTTCATTCCCGCCTCTTTTTAACAATAATAACATCTAAATCTATAAGCCACAAGTAGGTTTATCAAGTTTTAATAACTTTTTTTATCTTCTTTGTTTGACCACAGATTAAAAAGTTCTAAGCATTCTTCACGCATAAAGTCAGCAATTATTTCTGTTTTTAATCCCCCTAACTTTTTCATCAGCTCATTTGAAATTTTTATTTCATTGAATCCCACTTGTTTCGCATCTTCTATTCTTGCTCCATGTATGATTTTAGATATTCGTGCCCAATGGCAAGCACTAAAACACATGGGACACGGTTCACAGGTTGAATATATCTCACATTCGGAAAGATCTATTGTATTCAATTTTTTACAGGCTTTTCGTAAAACATTTATCTCCGCATGCGCCGTTATATCCATATCTTTCCACACCGTATTATGGCTGCAACAAATCACTTGCCCGCCTTTTACAATACATGCACCAAATGGCGTTTGTCCTTCTTCGATGCCTTTCTTTGCTTCCTCTATGGCAAGTCTCATATATTTTTCCATATTCCAGAGCCGCATTTTATCCAAATTGTTTTCTAAATCTCCACATACCAATACCAAATACTCCTAAACCAATCGCTGTCATACTTAAAATTTTAAACCACAGAACATTTAAACCCACGCCTTTTAAGAAAATACTATAACTGGCTTCTATATAATAATATAAGGGGGAAAAATTTACCGCTACCCTCAACCAGCCGGGCATAGCCTCGGGCGGTGTTGTGGAACCGGATAAAAAGAGTATAGGTAACATAATTAAAATGGTCAGCATGACTACCTGAGAGAGATTCTTAGCAATAATAGAAATGAATATACCTATCCCCGAGGAGGTGAACACATATAAAGCGGTGATAATGAGGAAAAGAATAAAGCTTCCCCTAATAGGAAAATGAAAAAATGGTTCCAGCACCAAAAATACGCTCACTACTGTGCCTATTAGTATAACAAAAGTCATAGCCAATATCTTAGGAAACATAATCTGAAATGGCGATAAAGGTGAAACAAGAAGTTGTTCAATAGTGCCTCTTTCCTTCTCCCTTACCATAGCCGCTGCTGGCAGCATCATGGCCAGCAGAGTAATAACAGTAAGAAGCTCAGATAAGGGCATAAACCATTCCATTTTCTGGTTGGGATTGTACCATACACGACATTCATCCTTAATTACAGGCATTTGTTTCAACCCCATGTTTCTCATAGCAATCTCTTGAGAAAAATCAGCAACAATCTGTCCGCCATAAGAAGAGGCTAAAAAACCCAGAATTGAGTTGCTACTATCTACAAGCATCTGAACATCAGCTTGGCGTCCAGATACTAAATCCTTTTGAAAATTCAGTGGAATATCCAGAATCACCATAGCTTTTCCCTTGTCCAAAAGAGGAATAGCTTCTTTATTATTGAGAATCTCCCCATCAAAGCGGAAGTACGGTTGACGAAAGCGAGAGATAAGCTCTCGAGATAATGCACTATGATCACCATCATAAATCCTTAAAGCAGCATTGTTAAGAGACAAACCTGTTTCAGAACCTGCCACATAGATATCAAATGTAAAAAGATAAATGGTGGCAATTATCAAAATTATATCCCTTGTAAGTTGTACCAACTCTTTTACTGTCATAACCTGCAGACGATTTACAAACAGTTTCACGCTTTAACCCTCTTGTGAAACAGCAAATAACCAGCAGTAAACAGTAGGATAGAATAAATTATAAGTGCCACCACATTTTTCCATAAAATATCAACCCCCACACCTTTAAGAAAAGAACCCATTACGATATAGTTATAATACATGGCTGGAAATAAATGGGCTTCTATTCGAGCTATTTTGTCGAGGCTTGAAATAGGAATTACCACCCCGGAATAGAGCCAGGCAGGTATCACAGTCAAAACGGTTGTAACCAACATGGCGGCAATTTGTGTTCTTACAAAGATAGAAACCAGAAGTCCAATACCTGTTGAACAAATAACATAAATAGCAGTTGCGGCAGCAAAGAAAGGCAAATTTCCCTTGAAAGGCACTCCAAATAAAGATACAGCCATAATCCATAATATATTGGCGTTGATAATAGAGATAATTACATAAGGAAAGAGCTTTCCGATAAGGAATTCTGCACGGCTCACGGTTGAAGAATAAATGTTATAAATAGAACCGGATTCCTTCTCTCGCACAATGCCTAATGCGGTAAGAAAAGGCGGTGACATAAGAAGAATCATGCCAATAAGGGCAGGTGCTAAGGAATAAATGCTTTTAACAGATTCGTTATAAAGGTATCGAACCTGAAGGCTTATGGGATTAACTTGGGAGATTGTCTGCTCAAAGGGAATTCCCTTAATTTTAGCAATGTATCGGGATAAAACTTCCAAATTAAAAGCGGCATTCATGACAGCAACATAGCCTTTAGTAATTTTAGTACGATAAGGAAGAGTGCCATCTATAAGAGATTGCACAGCTACATCTCTACCAGCAGACAAATCTTTTTGAAAATGCTCAGGAATTACAATGCCTACCCTAATTGCTCCTTTATTAAGCATTTTGTCCAACAATCGTTCATCTTCAACATAAGCTTTCAGATTAAAATAGCGAGATTTTGCAAATTTGTAAGTATAATCTCTACTCAATTGGGTCTTATCATAGTCAACAACGGCAAACGGAATATTCTCTACATCTAAGGAAATCCCATAGCCAAACATGAGCATAATCATGCTTGGCACAACAAAAGCCAGAGAAAAATATAAAGGGTCTCTCAATATTTCGCGGAACTCCTTTATTATAATTGCCAGGATACGCTTAAACCGCATAGCTTTCTTCCTGCTCCAAAGCTGTTATGTCATAGACAAAGACATCCTCCATAGATAATGGGTATTTTGAAATTGATTTTACCTCTATCTTTTTCTCGCTAAATAGAGATTTTATCCTTTCAATATCTTCATCAGGTGTATGTGTTAAAAGATGAATCTTATTCCCATAAAGAGCAGGGCCTTTGAATCCTGTATCCTCCAAAACTTCAAGAGAAAACAGTAGCCTGTTGGTAGATATTTCCAGTAAAGTTCCTGCCTTTATTGTAACATCTGCTTTTAATTTCTCAGGTGAACCATCCGCTATTATCTTTCCAGCATACATCAATGCCAAGTGGTCGCAGTGTTCTGCATCCATCATGTAATGTGTGGTTACAAGTATAGTAACCCTCTCTTTTCTCGACAGGTGGAGAAGAATATCCCAAAATGTGCGGCGACCAACGGGGTCAACAGCTGAGGTAGGCTCATCCAGAAAAAGAACCTCAGGTTTGTGAACCAGTGCACAGCCCAGAGCCAAACGCTGACGAATACCCATGGGCAACTGTCCTGCCAAATCTTCCTCATGACCTTCCAATCCTGCCATATCTATAATCCAATCCAGTCGCATCCTGGTTTCCTTTTTATCCAGCCCATAAATGCCGGCGTATAATTTGATATTTTCCTTAACCGTCAAATCCAGGTATAAGGAAAAAATCTGTGACATATAACCAATACGCTCCTTAACATCCTTTATATGATGAATATCCACTCCTGCCACAGTGGCATTACCACCTGTAGGTGGTATAATTCCACACAGCATCTTTATTAATGTAGTTTTCCCCGCTCCATTTGGACCTAAAAGCCCAAAGATTTTCCCTTTCTGAACAGAAAAACTGGCATTATCCACCGCACAAAATTTTCCAAAATACTTAGTAATTTTTTTAGCTTCAATGGCTACAGATGGCGGATGAGCGAAAGATGGAGCGATGGATGGTGAATGGGTGAAAGATGGATGAGGAGATGAATCTGAATCTGGATGTTCCTTTTTTAACAGGGCAATAAATACATCCTCCAGTTCTGGTTCTCTTGCATAAATGTCTTTTATCTCTATTCTGTTTTCCCTAAGAATCTTCTCTATTGTATGTTTTGCTTCCTCAAACCCTTTGCCTTCCACAAATAGCCTTATACGATTGCCCGTTGCTTCTGTCTGAAATACCTGCGAAAGTATATCTGTTGCGATACTATGTGGAGTAGCTACAAGTTCCAAAGAACTTCCGTGTACCATTTTAAGGATTTCGTCCGGTTCACCCTGTGCCAGCATCTTTCCCTGAAACATCAATACTAAATGATTGAAGCGTATTGCCTCATCTAAATAAGCAGTAGAAATAAGAGCAGTGACATTTTTTTCTCTCAAAAGATGCATAAGTATTTCCCAGAAATCACGGCGGGATACAGGATCCACACCTGTAGTAGGTTCATCCAGAATAAGTAGTTCCGGCTCATGAATAAGAGTACATACGAGTCCCAACTTTTGTTTCATGCCGCCAGAGAGATTTTTCATTCTTCTGGTGCGAAATGGTGTAAGACGGGTCATATCCAGAAGTTGCCTTTTCCATTTAGATAACCTGTCCTTAGGCACAGATCGCAGATGAGCAAAAAAATTGATGTTTTCCTCTACCGACAATTCCGGATAAAGGTTAAGCCCCAAACCCTGAGGCATAAATCCCAAACGAGATTTTATCTTTTCTGCATTTCTCTCTGAATCAATATTTACATCAAAAACCCGAATTATGCCTTCATCAAATTTAAGTATTCCTGCAACTGCCTTCATTACTGTGCTCTTTCCTGCTCCATCAGGACCGATCAATCCAAAAATCTCGCCTTTATTAACATTTAGACTTATCTTATCTACAGCAGTGTGTTTTTTGTATCTTTTAACAAGATGAGAAACCTCTATTGCCATCTCGGCCATTCTTCGTTTCCTTTCCACCGAATAATAGCATCTGCAGGCATACCTGGCGTAAGCATGTGTTCTGGATTTTTATTTAAATAAATCTTAATAGCATAAACCAATTTTACCCGTTCTTCCTGAGTTTGCACTTCCTTTGGGGTAAACTCCGCTCGGGACGAGATATATCTTACGATAGCAGAAAATGGTTTATTGGGATAGGCGTCCACAAAAATTTGAGCAGGAAGATTCAACTTTACCTTTCCAATTTGTGGTTCTGGTACAAAAGCTTTTAAATAAAGTGAATTTAAATCCACGATAAGAGCAATAAGACCTCCCGGAGATAACACCTCTCCAATGTTTGTAATCTTAGTTACTATTGTTCCATTTATAGGTGCAACAATCCGCGTATCGGATAGTCTTGCTTCTATTTCTTCAAGTTGTGCTTTGGCCATTTGTAAAGCCTCCTTAACAACTAAAACATTATCAAAAGCCGATCTCTCATCAGAAATTGCTATATTGTAAGCAAGTTGATAATTTTCCAATCGTGTTTCAGAAATTACCTTTTTGTCAAACAGATTTTGCATTCTATGTAAATCCATTTCCTTTTTTATTCTGTTTGCCTTAGCTTTTTTAGCTTGAGCACGGCTTGATTTCAGTTTGTAAAAATATTGTTTAATTAAAGCTGAAGCAGCTCTCTTTTGAGCACTAAGCTCATCCGAGGAAAGCACAGCAAGCAATTGTCCCTTTTCAACATCATCTCCCTCTTTAAAATGTATCTCTTCAATCCTGCCTGGTATTTTGGTGGCGGCGGTGATAATATTACCTTCTATCCTTCCATTGACCTTAATAAATGATTCCGGAATGCGGGTTTTCTCTAAAATATAGTAGTTGTAACTATAATAACCGAAGACAATCGCAACAATAATGATAATTATATAAACCAAAAATCTTTTGATTTTAATCTTCTTTTTCATCAGCTTCTTTCCAATGTTTTATATATTCACGCTCTGTTCTGGGAACATTATCTTTACGCACAAAATCTCCTTTTTACTGTGAACATAAATTCTATGTGAACAAACCGCCACTTGTCAATAGAAACAAAGTCATTGCGATCCCCCGTGGAATA
>JAGMDW010000057.1 GCA_023128455.1 Desulfurellaceae bacterium | reverse complement strand
GCTCAGCTGATGTGCAATTCGCTTTAATACTTGCATTTTCTTAAGGAAATAATTAAGGGGAAAAAAGAGGTCAGGTTTCCTTTTGTAGAAAGCCTGACCTCCAATTACTTGAAAGTTAAATAGCATCCACTATAGCGTTGAATGTTGAGCTTGGTCGCATTGCTTCTGTAGCCTTATCTTCATTAGGGAAGTAGTAACCGTTGATATCAACGGAATGACCCTGAGCAGCGAGGAGTTCCTCGTTTATCTTGGATTCGTTCTTGGCAAGTTCCTTAGCTGGTTTTTCAAATTTCTTCTTAAGCTCTTTGTCTTCATCCTGCTCTGCCAAAGCTTCAGCCCAATATTTAATGAAATAATAATGCTCTCCTCTATTGTCAAGTTGTCCAACTTTCCTCGACGGCCATTGTTTGTTGGCTAAAAGTTTGCTCAGCGCTTTTTCAGAGGCATCAGCTAAAACCTTTGCCTTCTTATAATTATATTTTTTCTCAATAAATCTTAAAGCCGATGTTAATGCTGTAAACTCAGCAGCAGAATCCCATCTTAAATGACCTTCTTCTAAGAGCTGCTGGACATGTTTTGGAGCGGAACCCCCGGCACCAGCCTCAGACAAGCTACCACCAGCCAACAATGGAACTATAGAAAGCACCTTTGCGCTTGTTCCAACTTCGAGGATTGGGAATAAGTCTGTTAGGTAATCCCTCAAAACGTTCCCCGTAACGGCTATTGCATTTTCACCCTTTCTGACTCTCTCCACTGTGAATTTCATAGCCTCTTGAGGCTTCATTATGCGAAGATCAAGTCCTGTTGTATCGTGGTCTTTTAAGTATTCCTTTACCTTCTTTATTTCCTCTGCATCGTGGCCTCTATTCTCATCAAGCCAAAAAATCGTTGGATAACCTGTTGCTCTTGCCTGATCTATGGCAATTTGTGCCCAATTTTTGACTGCGATATCTTTGACTTGACAAGCCCTCCAGATATCGTCTTTTTCAACTTTGTGTTCCATCAACACTTTACCACTTTCATCAACAACACGAAAAGTTCCATTGGATGATGCCATAAATGTCTTGTCGTGAGAACCATATTCTTCTGCTTTCATTGCCATAAGCCCAATGTCTATAACTGTTCCCATTGTCGTTCTGTCAAAAGCACCGTTTCTCTTACAATCTTCGATAATCTCTTTATACATCGTTGCATAACATCTATCCGGTATCACTACCTTCGCATCATGCAGCTCATTATCTGGACCCCATGCTTTTCCACCATCCCTGACAATATTGGGCAAGGAAGCATCGATGATTACAAGGTTGGGCATGTGCAGATTTGTAATACCTTTGCCGGAATCAACCATGAATAGCGATGGATTCTTATCGTAAACAGCCTGTATGTCTGCTTCTATTTCTTTTCTCTTATCTTCGGATAACTTTTGTATCTTCAAGTATATATCGGCTAAGCCGTTGTTCGGATTTATACCTATTTCTTCAAATGTTTTGGCGTGTTTCTCAAAAACATCTCTAAAGTATGTTTTAGTAGCATAACCAAACATTACAGGATCAGAAACCTTCATCATTGTAGCTTTTAGATGCAATGACCATAAAATACCTTTTTCCTTTGCATCTTTTATTTGCTCTTCATAAAATTTCTGCAGAGCCCTTACATTCATAAATGTGCTATCTAATATTTCCCCTTCTATGAGAGGCACCTCCTTCATTACAGAGGTATTGCCATTCTCATCGGTAAACTCTATTCTTACCTTTGTTGCCTTTTCTACCGTTACAGACTTTTCATGCTCATAGAAATCTTCGCCGTCCATATGTGCTACATGGGTCTTACAATCCTTACTCCACTCTTGTAAAGGCAATCCCATAAGTTGTGGAAAATTCCTTGCACTTTCTTTGACCGGCTTAGCAATCATACGAATATTGTTTCCCTGTCTTAACACAGGGTTAACAGCACTTCCTGAAACCTTCTCATATCTATCGAGGATTTTCTTTTCTTTCTCTGTTTTGGGTTCGTCAGGACAATCAGGAACATTGTATCCCTTGCTTTGCAATTCCTTTATGCTATCTTTTAGTTGTGGCATTGAAGCACTTATGTTCGGTAGTTTGACAATATTGGTATCGGGTTTATTTACTAAGTCTCC
>JAGMDW010000056.1 GCA_023128455.1 Desulfurellaceae bacterium | reverse complement strand
TATTTGTTCTTGCTCACTTTGTTGCAGACTTGCCCAAACTTGCCATGTATTTTTCTGATACTCACAACCCGATGCATCTCTTTTGAGTTTATAGCCTCTGTATTTCTCCGGTATATCAATACCCAGTAGGCACAGCTTTATTTTCTGATTATCTATGTTTACTTAGAAGGTGTCACCATCGGTGATTTTGTTCGGTTTGATGATGAGACAATACAAAAAATAAGGAAAACTGAAAGAAATCTTAAAGAAATTACAAGTTTATTGACACTCTATATTTTTGTATTATCTTTCACAGTATGAAAGATAATATTTCATCACATAAAACAAAATACATAAAGCGCCGATTGGCTAAAATCATAAGGGAAGTTATAGATAAATTCCCTGTTATAGTCATCAGTGGAGCCAGACAGGTAGGCAAAAGCACAATGTTAGAAAATGAATTCAGTGATTTTGCTTACTACACTATGGATGACTTTGACACTATTGATATGATAAAGAATGACCCGCTGTTTATTTTCAAACAGCATGAGCACATCATTATAGACGAAGCTCAAAAACTGCCGGATATATTTAATGCGATAAAGCTTGTTGTTGATAGAAATAAAGATAAAAGGATAATTATATCCGGTTCTTCTAATATCCTGCTTATGAAAAACATAACAGAATCTTTAGCAGGCAGAGCATTGTATTTTGAGCTCTTGCCTATGACATACGGGGAATTCAACGGCATAATAGTGCCGCAGAACTTTTTAAATCTATGGGAAAAGAAAATAACAACGGATATCCCCAAACAGGACATATCAATTGCTCAACTAATGCTTAAAGGTTTTATGCCACCTAATCTTATGGCAGATGACTTAAACGATGTAATCTTATGGTTGGACGGCTATGTGAAAACCTACCTTGAAAGGGATTTAAGACAACTCTCGCAGATAGACTCGATAATAGACTTCAGAAAGCTCATGCAGGTGTTGGCTCTAAGAACGGGCAATATATTAAGACAATCTGATGTTTCTAAGGATACAGGCATAAGCGCATCCACAACATATAGGTATGTAAAGTTGCTTGAAGTATCTAACATAATAGAGCGTGTTCCGGGATTTTATAGCAGTAGAGGCAAGAGGATTGTAAAGTCCCCTAAGATATACTTCATAGACCCAGCATTGAGTATCTTCTTATCAGGTTATTTTGATGAAAAATCTCTATTGAAAGCTAAGGAACTGGGTGGATATTTTGAAACAATGATGTTTCTCCACTTTAAGAGCCTTTGCGGCATTTTAAAACCTCCTGCCAAAATCTATTATTGGAGAACAGTCTCTGGAAAAGAGGTTGATTTTGTTATTGAACACGGAAGGAAATTATTGGCGATAGAGGTAAAAATGACTAAAAACCCTGCTGTAAAGGACATAAAGAACCTCTTATGCTTTTTAGATGAGTATCCTGAAACAACCTTAGGGATATTGCTACATGCAGGAGAAGAAATTAAATGGCTTCACTCAAAAGTTGTTGCAGTGCCCTGGTGGTGGATAGATTGGGGCTGCAAGAAAAGGCAGAAACCCAAAAACAGGTGAAGAAATAGAAATCAAGGCAAGTAAACTGCCTGCATTGCCTCATATAAAAATCTATTGGTATGTGACAAATCTTTGATTTTCATTAAAAAAGAAGGAAA
>JAGMDW010000055.1 GCA_023128455.1 Desulfurellaceae bacterium | reverse complement strand
TAATAATTTTCTGCTTCAGGATTTCCAGGATTAAGACAGATTAATAAATAAAATAAATAAAATAAAAATATTTTCTTCATAGGTATTCTTATAAATTCGTGTTCATCGGTGATAATCTGTGGCTAATATTAATATGAGATTGCTTCTCCCCTGTGTAATATCCTAACGAAGAAATTCCAGGTTGGAGTATTACACGGGGGATCGCAATGACTGTGGCTAATAATTCTTTTTTTGCCTCTGGATTACGAGGATTGCGACGGATAACAACAGACTGTTGAACTCCAACGCTTATTAAAAGGTTGTAATGCTTATAATATGATTATATTATAATAAAATAAAAATGAATAAAAAAATGAGTGGATGGAGAAATCCCCATCTATGGTATATCACCATCATTATGATAGTCCTTGCGGTATTATATTATCTTCCCGGCATAATAACTTTTATGGGCGGGGAGGCTCCGAACTGGTTTATTCTTAATATGCCCCATGATTTGCACAGGGCTTTGTTTTTTATACCCGTGTTATATGCGGCTTATAGATTCAGAATGAAAGGTGTAATAGTAATAACTGTGATTTTAATGCTGATCTTTCTTCCCCGAGCTTTGTTTATATCTCCCTATCCTTTCTCTTTAATTAGATCTATACTTTTCATTGTTGGTCTTTATTTCTCGGGTTTTTTCTTTGCTATAGCATTAAACGCCATCACCAAGCGAAAAAAGATAGCTGAGAAACTGCGGGAGAGCGAGCAAAAATATCGCTCTCTGGTGGAATTTGCAGATGACCCTATATACCTCTTGGATAAAGATTGTAGGTATGTCTCTGTAAATAATGCTCTTTTGTCCCGACTTGGGCTGTCAAAAAATCAAGTCATAGGCAAAACATTTGATAACCTCCACTCACCTGAAGAGGCAAGGGAATTTGCTGAAAAGGTCAATCAGGTCTTTGAAACGGGTGAGGTGGTGAAATATGAACATTATAACAAGCATCTTGACAGATGGACTATCAGAACGCTAAGTCCTATTAAAGATCCCCATATGGGTGAAGTAATAGCCATCTCCATAATAGCGAAAGATATCACAGAATACAAAAAAGTAGAAGAAGCACTTCGAGAAAGCGAGGAAGAATATCGCTCCTTAGTGGAGTCTACCGAAGATAGTGTATATCTAATGGATAGGGATTGCAGGTATCTCTTCATAAACAATAAACATCTATCCCGTCTTAGCTTGCCAAAAAATCAAGTTATAGGCAGAACATACAACGAGTTCCATTCAAAAGAGGAAACGGAAGGGTTTACTAAAATAGTGGAAGAGGTATTCGAAACCGGTAACTCTATTCAGCATGAGCACAGAAGTCATAAGGATAACAGATACCTTCTTCGAACCTTAAGTCCCGTGAAAAATTCTAAAGGAAGCGTAACAGCCGTAACAGTGGTTTCAAAAGATATTACCCAGCGCAAGCAGGTAGAAGAAAAGATTAAATATTTAAGCTTTCGTGATGTTCTAACAGGTTTATATAACCGTAATTTCTTTGAAGAAGAAATGAAAAGACTCAACACACAGAGGAAATACCCCTTAACCATTGTTATGACAGATATCAATGGACTTAAAGTGGTCAACGATGCCTTGGGTCACAATAAGGGAGATGAATTACTAAAGAATTTGGCAAAAGTATTAAAATCTGTATCTCGCGAAGGAGATATTATAGCCCGCATCGGAGGAGATGAATTTGCCGTTATCCTGCCTCGTGCCGACGAAAATGCTGCTAAAGCATTCTGTAATAGATTTAGAGATGCCTGTAAAAGATATAACCGTAAAACTCAATTAAAGCTCAGTATTGCCCTGGGATATGCTGTACAATCCGGTCAATACAAAGATATGGAAAAGGTTTTAGAACAAGCAGATGAGAATATGTATACTGAAAAACTATCGGATACTGCCAGCAGGGAAAAACATATCATTGATACCCTCAGAACTATTTTAGCTACGAGAGACCCTCATTCTGGAGAACATGCAGAGAGATTGCAGAATTTGGCAGAAGCCTTAGGAAAAGATATAGGACTATCAGAATTTGAATCAAAGAGGTTGAGATTATTAGCTCTTTTGCATGATATAGGAAAGATAGGCACACCAGACGCTATTTTGTTCAAACCAGGTAAATTAAGCCCTAAAGAATGGGAAATAATGAAAAAACATGCTGAAGAGGGATACCGTACAGCTAAAAATATTCCCCAGTTATCCTGCATTGCCGATGGAATATTATGTCATCATGAAAAATGGAACGGAAAAGGTTATCCCAAAGGATTAAAGGGTGAAGAAATTCCCATATTGTCTCGCATAATCTCTATTGTAGATGCCTACGATGTGATGCTAACCGGACGCCTTTACAAAAAAGCAATGACAAAAAAAGAGGCAATACAAGAACTTAAAGGAAATGCAGGCACTCAATTTGACCCAGATTTAATAGAAAATTTTCTCAAGATACTCAAGATAGTAGAAAACAATCATTAACAACGCTTATCTTTATTTCAAGTCTTAAAAGAATACAAAAACAAAAAATTGGTTTGACACATTATAACAAAGGCGTTGACAAAAGTGGAGAAAGAGATAAAGATAATTATAAATAACGAATAATCCACTGGAGGTAAAAATGAAAGTATTAAGGAGATTTGTGGAAGTAAAAAATCGTAGGTTTACTATAGAATTACCGGATGATTTTAATTATGATAAAGTTGAGGTTTTGATTTTGCCAAAAGCCGATGTTGATGATTTAAGCTATCTTTCCAGAGAAATAGAAACAGGTTTTGAATCTGGGATTAATAATAAATCACACGAAGAAATTTTTCAA
>JAGMDW010000054.1 GCA_023128455.1 Desulfurellaceae bacterium | reverse complement strand
TGGCAAATTCATCCATATTCGTTTTGCCAATGAAACTTGCTCCACTTTTCTTTAATTTTTCTATTACTGTTGCATTATAAGGAGAAATGAAATTCTCAAGCATACGAGAGCCGCAGGTTGTCTTTTTATCTTTCATGCACATGTTGTCCTTTATAGCAATGGGTAATCCTTTAAGTAAGCCTTTTTCTTCCGGTTCCTCATCAAATATTGTTATATAAGCATTTATGTGTTTTTCTATTTCCTGTATGCGCTCCTTTAGCGAGAGACATACCTCCCTTGCATTGGTTTCTTTTTTCTCTATCATTTGAAGAATTTCTGTCAATGTCAAACTATAAAGCATTATTTTATTATCCTGGGAACTTTAAAAAATGCTCCTTCTTTTTTTGGGGCGTTTTTTAAAGCTTCATTTAAGATTAGAGATGCTTTTACCTTATCGTCGCGGAATACATTATTAAATTCTACAACATGGAAAGCAGGATCAATCCCCTTTACATCCAGCTGGTTTAGTTTGTTCATATAATCCAATATATTGTTGAATTGTTCTGTAAACCTGTCAACTTCGTCTTCTTTTAAGGAGATTCTACTCAAGTATGCGACTTTTTTTACTTCATCTTTGCTAATCATACCACACTCGCGAAAGATATAGCCCACACGGGGAAACCTTCCTCCATTTTCTTTTGGAGGCGATTATATACTCTACATCTTCCAATTTCAACTTACATCTCCCCACATCCAATAAAATTTGCACTATATATCTTACCATTCCTCTCAAGAAGGCATTGGCCACTATGCGAAAGATGAAAAAAGAACCTTTGTTTAAAATCTCTATTTCTTCCACTGTTCTTGTGAAGTTTTCTCCGTTGTTTTTATCACAGATGCTGCTGAAGTCATGTTCACCGAGAAAGAAATTGCTGCTTTTCCTCATTACATTCAGCTCCAGAGAATAGGTGAATGGATACACATAATTCCTAAAGAAGGGCAGTAGTACATTTCCCTGAAAGACGATATATGTATATTCACGCTTTTTTGCATCAAATCTTGAGTGAAAATTGTTTTTTACCTCGCTTCCCTCTAAGATTCTTATATCCCTTGATAGGAGGGCGTTCATAGCTGCAATGATTTCATTTACATCTCTTTTCCATTCTGTAAAAAAATCGATTACCTGCCAGAAAGCATGTACTCCTTTATCTGTTCTTCCTGCATACCTAATTCTTATTCTTTCTTTGGTAATATCTTTTAGGACATCTTCTATCTTTCCTTGAATAGTAGGTAGGTTTTCTTGTATCTGAAAACCGCAATAACTGGTTCCGTCGTATGAAATACGCAGAACAAAATGTTTCATGAACCGCCGATGAGAAGGGATGGTATTCTCAGCGTGGGCTCGCCATCTGAAACAGGTACGAGTTGCCCGCCTTTACCGCAGGTGCCTACTTCCATTCCTAAATCGCTGCCTACCATGTCTATTTCATTTAGCACTTGAGGACCATTTCCAGCGATAGTGGCTCCCCTTATGAGTTCACCCACTTCTCCGTTTTCTATTTTGTAACCTTCTTTTATTTCAAAAACGAAGTCTCCTGTTACGGGATTTACCTGTCCTCCACCCATCTTGTTTACCAATATTCCATTGGTTACGCTTTTTATAATATTTTGCGGATCATCTTTTCCTGGTAGAATAAATGTGTTGGACATGCGAGGTATGGGAGGGAAACGAAAAGATTGTCTTCTTCCATTTCCGGATAAATTTACATTCAACAAGCTTGCATACATCAGATCAGTCATGTAGTTTTTTAGTATACCTTTCTCTATAAGTGTTGTTCTCTGTCCATCTGTTCCTTCATCGTCAAAGAGATATGAACCGCGAGCCTGAGGTAATGTGGCATCGTCAACAAGCGTGATCAGAGTAGAAGCTACCTTTTTGCCTATTTTACCACTGTATACAGATAAATGTTCATAGATGAGGTCTCCTTCCAATCCGTGACCCACCGCTTCGTGTGTCATTGTTCCTCCTGCTTGAGATGCCAAAACTACTGGCATCCGCCCTCGTGGTGCAGGAGGAGCAGAGAGGAGCTTCAACGCCATCTGTGCAGTCTTTAAACTCAACTCTTCAATATTGTATTGTTCAAACAGCTTTTTGCCAGCCATAGTTGAAATTACATTGCGATAACTCTGAATATTTTCATCCTTTCTGGCAATCACCTCTATAATGAAAGTGGCATAGGTAAGTTTTTCTTTTACTACCTTTCCAGAAGATTTAACAATTTCTATTTGTTTTTCTACATCCCCATAATCACACTTTACCTGAGTGATACAAGGGCTGATTTTGTAAGCTATATCCATCGCCCTTTTTGTTTTACCTATGATATCTTCTAAGGACAGAAAAGAAGTAGAAAAATCCTTTTTTACTGTGTATATCAATTTAGAATGGCTGATTTTATTTTGCTTACAGATGGAAAGAGCCATTTGCTTTACTTCTTTAGGTGAGTGGTTTTGAGAGTAGATGTAATGGGTAGATCTACCATTTACTCCCCTTACACCTACTCCTCCATCCGAGCCTATATCTATATTTTCCACATCTTTTTCTTTGAACGAGATATGCCGTTTTCCTGTTTTCTCGTGGTATATGTCAAAAAAGTCAAAGTTGCCCTTTTTTAAGGTGCTGTAAGCTTCACTGTACATTTATTTTTTTTCTTATTTCTGCCTGTGCTGCAGAAAGACGAGCAACGGGCACGCGATACGGAGAACAACTTACATAGTCTAACCCTATAGAATTGAAAAAATTGATAGATTTTGGGTCTCCTCCATGTTCTCCGCACACTCCGACTTCCAGTTGCAGATTACTACTTCTTCCTTTTTGCCTGCCCATTCTTACCATTTCTCCTACTCCTTTTGCATCTATAGATGCAAAAGGATCTTGCGGTAGAATCTCTTTTTCGCTGTATGTGTCTAAAAACTTGACCGCATCATCACGGGAAAAGCCGAATACAGCCTGTGTTAAATCGTTTGTGCCGAACGAGAAAAATTCCACTTCTCTGGCAATCTCGTCAGCCGTGACCACCGCTCGAGGCAATTCAATCATTGTGCCTATCTTGTAAGGAATTTTTACATTCTTTTCTTCCATTACCTGTTCTGCTATTTTTATGATATCTTTCCTTATTATTTTCACCTCATCTACATGGGAAACAAGGGGAATCATAATCTCTGGTATTACCGTTTTCCCTTCCTCTGTTACCTCTGCGGCTGCTTCCATTATGGCTCTGGTTTGCATCTCTGTAATTTCGGGAAAGGTTATACTCAATCTGCATCCTCTGTGACCTAACATGGGGTTGCACTCTTGCAATGTTTCTACCTTGGCTAATAGATTTTTCAGTTCTTT
>JAGMDW010000053.1 GCA_023128455.1 Desulfurellaceae bacterium | reverse complement strand
TAGTAATCCCGAGGCAAAAAATATCTTAATCCCGAGGCAAATAAGAATGTTAGCCTCACGATTACCTCAGGATTGGACGGATTAAAGCACTATAAGGATTATTTACTGATTGTGTTTGAATATTATGGAAAATTAAAATAGAATGCCGTTATGAATGTAGTGGCGTTGGATATTGGAGGTACCAATACCAGGATAGCTCGTGTCTCAGAAAGATTAAATATAGAAGAAGAAATTGAGATTAAAAGCGGAAAGAGTTTAGAACAGTTAACAAAGAGTATTATTGAACATATAAAAAAAATGATGAATAAGGAGACAAAAAAAATAGGCATAGCTGTTGCCGGTGCAGTAGATTATAAGGAAAAAATATTGAAAAAATCGCCCAATCTACCATTTTTGAATAATTTTTCTTTCTTTAAATTGGAGGAGGAGATACATCTCCCATTATTTTTGGAAAATGATGCCAATGCTGCTGCTTTCGGTGCTAGCAGACGATTTAAGCTTCCTCATATTATTTACATAACATTGGGAACGGGTATAGGAGGAGGAATCATAATAGACAATAGAATTTTAAGGGGTTATCAGGGGTATGCGGGAGAGATAGGACATATAACTGTTATGTCCTTTGGAAAGAGATGTACTTGTGGTAATAGAGGATGTTTAGAGGCTTACATAGGGGGATGGGCATTGCAAAGAGAAATAAACAAAAAGTGGGAAAATAAAACCGTAAAGGATTTGTTTGATTTGGCAAAAGGGGATAAAAGAGCATGGAAGATGGTGCAGCAGTTCTCTGTATTTTTGGGCATAGGGGTGGCATCATTGATAAATATCTTTAATCCTCAAGCGCTAATCTTCGGGGGAAAAATGAGCTATTCCTGGCCTTGTTTTTATAATAAGATGAAAGAGGTAGTAAAAAGAAGAACTTATCTATCATCAGGTGTCAAATTCATTAGAGATTCTTTGCCGGATAAAGCAGGATTGCTCGGTATGGCTCATATTGCATTAGAAGGATAATGTATGGAGAAAATAATAATAAAGGGCGGAAAGCCATTATGCGGTAAAGTGAAGATAGGGGGAGCAAAGAATGCTGCTCTTCCTCTTATTTCTTCGTCTATTTTATTAGACGGGGGATGTGAGTTTTGCAATGTTCCTCAATTAAGAGATGTAGAAACAATTTGTAAATTGTTAGAGCTTATGGGAGCAGAATTTGAGTTGAAACAACACAATCTCAAAATTGATGCCAGTAATATAAATAAAACATTCGCACCTTATGATTTAGTGAAAACAATGCGTGCATCCATACTCGTTTTGGGTCCTCTTTTAGCTAAATATAAAAAGGCCAGAGTTTCACTGCCTGGAGGCTGTGCCATAGGAGAAAGGCCTGTAAACTTGCATATAGAGGCGTTAAGAAAATTGGGAGCTCTTATTGAAGTAAAGAATGGATACATTGAAGCTAAAGCGAAAAAACTAAGGGGGAGAGAAATATATTTTGATATTCCTACTGTTACTGGAACAGAGAATGTGGTTATGGCTGCTACTCTTGCCGATGGAGTTACAACGATATTGAATGCCGCTCAAGAGCCGGAGGTAGTAGATTTGGCAAATTTTTTGAACAGTTGTGGTGCAAAAATAGAAGGTGCAGGAACAGAAAACATTGTTGTGAGTGGCGTGAGTAGTTTGAAAGCAAATAAAGTGCACAACATAATTTTTGATCGAGTAGAAGCGGGAACATATATGGTTTTAGCCTGTGCGACAAAGGGAGATGTGGAGATTATAAACGCTCCTTATTCTCACCTGCACGCTGTGGTGGAAAAACTGGAAGGTGTGGGAGCAAGCATAAATGTGAAAGAAAACGGACTAAGAGTAAAAATGAAAGGCAAAATAAAACATACAGATATAAAAACCATGCCTTATCCTGGTTTTCCTACTGATATGCAGGCACAGTTCACATCGCTTTTGTCCATTGCAGATGGAAATAGCGTAATTGCAGAAACGATTTTTGAAAAGAGATTTTCGCATGTACCAGAGTTGGTAAGAATGGGGGCAAATATAAGAGTAAGCGGTAACCATACAATTATTGAAGGAGTTGATCATCTAAACGGTGCTCCTATTACTGCGGCCGATCTCAGAGCAGCAGCGTCTTTAATCATTGCAGGATTAATGGCTCGCGGAGAGACGACGATGTTTGGGGTTCATCATTTGGATCGGGGGTATGAAAATTTAGAGCAAAAAATCAGTGCGCTTTCAGGATCTATAAGGAGAGAAAAAAGTGAATAGACTTGTTGTTGCTTTATCCAAAGGGAGACTTTTAGACGAAGCATTGAATATATTTGTAAAAAAGGGGATAGATGTTCAATCTCCTCAAAATGGAAGAAAACTTTATTTTGATGGATGGGAAGGAAAGGTGAGGTTTATTATAGTGAGAGCCCAGGATGTACCCACTTATGTTGAATATGGAGCGGCGGATTTGGGAATAGCGGGATATGATGTATTAAGAGAACAAAACAGAGATTTATACGAACTGATTAACTTGAATATAGGGCGTTGTAAGATGGTAGTGGCTGGAAAGAGTGATGTAATATCTCCTTTAAGACCATTGAGGGTAGCTACGAAGTTTCCCAACATAGCTAAGGATTTTTTTACAAAAGAAGGAATAAATGTGGAGATAATAAAACTTTATGGTTCTATAGAACTTGCACCGCTTTTTGAAATATCGGATTGGATTGTAGATATTACATCCACTGGCAGAACATTAAAAGAGAATGGGTTAAGAGTAATAAGAGAAATTTTCACATCTACTGCCTATCTTGTTGCTAGTAAAGGGAGCTATCACACAAAATATAATGAGATTAAGGAGTTGATGGATATTCTTACATGATGAATGGAGTCAAAGTGTATCTTCAATTTCTAAAGGATACAGTTGGAATAGAATATATGAAAGGTACGGGAGATATAGATAACGAAGAGAAAGAATCCTTGCAGGAATTAAGAAAAGAAGTGGAGAGATGTAAGAGGTGCCCGCTTTTTAGAACTCGCACCCATATTGTATTTGGTGAAGGGAATGAAGATGCGGAAATTATGTTTGTGGGAGAAGCACCGGGCAGAGAAGAAGACTTGTCAGGCAAGCCATTTATAGGTAGGGCAGGGAAGTTAATGGATGGGATCTTTGAGAAAATAGGTTTAAGGAGAAAGGATATATATATAGCCAATTGTATAAAATGTCGACCTCCAGAAAATAGAAACCCCAAACCAGAAGAGCTTTTGATGTGCCTTCCTTATTTAGAAAAGCAGGTAGAAATTATTAAGCCCAAGATTATCATTTGTTTGGGAAAGTTTGCTGCACAACAACTTACAGGAAGTGCCTTGCCTATCTCTGTCTTAAGAGGAAGAACAATGAAGTATAGAGAGGTTACTGCTATTCCTACTTTTCACCCCGCTTACCTTCTAAGGAACCCTCATGCAGCAGATTCATTTAAGGAGGACTTGATAAAAGCGATGAAAATGGTATGAGAAGAAGATTTGTTTCTCTGTTTTTTTGCATTTTTTTAATACTGTTTTCTTTCCCTTCGTATGCCATAGAAAAGGTGGGGTGTTTACTTCCATTAAGTGGAAATATAAAATATTTTAGTCTAAGTTTTTTTAATGGTTTGTCTATTCCCTTATCAGAGGCAAGTATTCAGACAATAGTAAAAGATATATCTTCAGAAGATTTACAAAAACAATTAAAAGAACTCATACAAAAAGATAGAGTTAACCTTATTGTGGGTCCGTTCTTGAGTATGCATGTAAAGGCATGTATTCCTATTATTGAAAGATATGATGTTCCATTGATTACACCCTTTGCTCAATCTTCGGATATTCCGGGGATTTCTCCTCTTGTGTTTCGGTTTACTTTTTATCCCGATGATATAAGATATTTGGTAGATTTTGCTATCGAAGATCTATATTCAGAAGATTTTATGATACTCTGCCCAGATACGGCTTACGGTTTAGAGTTGCGAACTGCATTTATGGACGAGGTGATTAAAAAAGAGGGGCATGTTGTGAAAATAAAGATTTATAAATCAAAAGACATGGAATATTCGTCCTGTATCAAACAGGCCTTTGAAGTGAAAGATGAAGGAAATTTTACCTATGGGTGTGGTGTTAAATTTGACACTCTCTTTGTTGCAGGAAATAGGAAAGATTTGAAAAAGATACTTTCTCTCATTGCTTTTTATGATATTTATCCTCGTGCTATTTTAGGTAACGAAGGGTGGAATGATAGTTGTATTGTTTCCTTACCATTAGGATGTACAAAAAATTCATACTTTATTGCGGGATATTATTTGGACAATAAAGAGGAACAAAATGAACATTTTGTCCGCAAATACAAGGAGCTTTATGGCAAGAACCCTACATTATTTTCTGCTTTGGGTTATGATATAGGAAAAATGATTGTAGAGGCAAAAGAGTGTAAAACAGGCAATTGTATTGTTGATTATTTAAACTCATTACAAAATCGGTTAGGAGTTACCGGTAAACTTGTTAAATTCAATAACGGTGATGCCGAAAAAATTCCATTTTTGTTAACCATAAAGAACCGTAAAATAGTCCCGGTCAAATCCCAACTGGATATAGAAATAAAGGAGTAGAAATGATCATTGATGTGCATACGCTTGTAAAGACCTACAATGTTTTTGTAGGAGAAGATATATCAGAGGAACTCTTGTCTTTTATTGAAAAAGCAAATTATTCTAATAAATCAACTTTGGTTACAAATAGCACCGTTTATCCCTTGTATGGCAAAAGAATAGAAGAAGTCTTAAAAAATAGATTTGAAGTTTTTACTTACATTATGCCTGATGGGGAAGAATATAAAAACATATATGAGTTTATCAAAATCATAGATTTTTTAGCGGAAAATAATTTAGATAGAAAAAGTCCATTGTTTGCATTGGGTGGTGGTGTAGTGGGAGACATTGCAGGATTTGCCGCTGCCGCATTTTTGAGAGGCATTCCCCTCATTCATATTCCTACTACCTTACTTGCACAAGCGGATAGTTCCATTGGAGGGAAGGTAGCCGTAAATCACAAAAAAGGAAAAAACCTCATTGGTGCATTTTATCAACCCGATGCCGTGTTCAGCGGAATAGATTTTTTGCATACACTACCGGATAGGGAATGGAAGGCGGCATTAGCTGAGGTGGTAAAATACGGTATCATACAGGACGAAGGATTGTTTAAATATATAGAGCAAAATACGGAAAAAATTCTTCACCGAGACAGACAGACTACATTGTACATAGTGAAGAGGAGCATTTTAAATAAGACAAATATTGTGCAAAAGGATGAAAAGGAAAAAGATGTAAGACAAATACTCAATTTTGGACATACTTTAGCTCATGCCCTGGAAAAAATAGGAGGATATAAAACCTATAGACATGGAGAGGCAGTGGCCGTGGGTATGGTGTTTGCTTCGCTACTTTCCTGGAAGTTGAATATATGTAAAAAACAAGTTTATGAAAGAATAAAAAATGTTTTGCGATCTTTTTCTCTCCCTGTACATGTACCATCAGAATTTAAAACTAATGATATATACGATGTAATGAGATGGGACAAGAAGGTAGTAAGTGACAAACTTAGATTTGTCTTGACAGAAAATATCGGTAAAGTTAGAATTGCTACAGATTTAGAATTACAAATGATTGTTGAAACAATCAATGAAGTAAAGGGATGAATGAACAAAAAATAAGTAGAAATGTTAGAATTTGCATTTTGGTTTTTTTTCTTTTAATTATGTCAAGTTGCGCTTACATGCAAGATATTGGTGTCAGAAGTTATAGCAGTGAGTTTACACGGATGATTTCCTCGCATACCAGGTCTTTTAAGCTGTATAGAGATTTTGAAACTGTTGCTATCTGCAAGGCTACCTATTTTGATAAAAAGTTGGCTATGAGTTTTATAGATTCATATAGTAAGCAGGCACATTTACCTGATGTAGAAAAGGAAAAATTGAAAGAAGAGTGGAAAAATCGCACAAAGAATTTTGATGAATTCTGGATAGCCTTTTATACAGGAAATGAAAATATAAATAATTTAGCAAGTTTACATCCTTTCTGGAATGTGCATGCTATTTATGGAAAAATGATAGAGAAACCGTTGGAGATTGAAGAAATAGAAAGAAACAGGGTGAGAAACCAGTGGATGTATCTCATAGATGCTAACAGATGGTCAAAAAATTATATAATTAGATTTAGAAAAATGCCTCATGGGGGAAAGGTAAACCTGATTATCGCTTCTATGTTAGGAACTATAAATATGGAATTTAATAAGTTTTAAGATGGTTATGAATTTTTTACAGATTAGAAACTTATAAGGAAACTATAAAGGAGGGAAAGAACTATGGCTGAGATGATACCTATCAAAGAGAGAATGCAGAGAGATCAAGTGCAAATGCCTGAGCAGGATCCCCAGATAAGGGGGCACAATTTTAATGAGGTGCCTACCGGTTATACCAAAGAGATGGCTATCTATGAAGCACAGAGGTGTCTACAGTGTACGCCTCCGAAGTGTGTGGAAGGCTGTCCGGCGGAGGTGCGTATCACAGAGTTTATCCAAAAGATTGTGGAGGAGGATTTTGCAGGTTCATATTTTGAAATATTGAAAACAAATAATCTTCCTGCAGTGTGCGGCAGGGTGTGTCCTCAAGAAACACAGTGTTGTGAAACATGCGTGCTTAACAAAAAAGGCAAGCCCATTGCTATAGGAAGATTGGAACGATTTGTTTCAGACTGGGCAAGAGAAAACGGTGTTCATGAAAAATTACCAGAAATTAAAAAGAAAGGTAAGACTGTAGCCGTTATTGGTGCTGGTCCGGCTGGTCTTGTCTGTGCTGCAGATTTGCAAAAGATGGGTTATGATGTAACCATCTTTGAGGCATTTCATGCCTCAGGAGGGGTTTTGGTTTATGGTATTCCAGAATTCAGGTTGCCAAAAGAGATTGTGAGATATGAGGCAGGTGAGATTGAGAAACTGGGAGTGAAATTTGAAACAGATTTTGTTGCAGGAAAGACAAAGAGTATACCTGATATGGCAAAAGAATTTAATGCTATGTTTATAGCAATTGGTGCGGGTGCACCCAGGTTTATGGAGATTCCTGGAGAAAACTTGGCAATGGTATATTCAGCAAATGAATTTCTTACCCGTTCTAATCTTATGAAAGCCTATAGATTTCCAGAGTATGATACACCAATAAAGATAGGAAGAAAGGTGTGCACAATTGGTGCAGGGAATGTATCCATGGATTCTGCAAGAACTGCTTTAAGGTTAGGCGCAGAAGTATCTCACATCGTTTATAGAAGGTCAAGGAAAGAGGCGCCGGCAAGGATAGAGGAGATTGCTCATGCCGAAGAAGAAGGTGTAGTATTGAATTTCCTTACTCTTCCCATAAAGGTATTGGGTGATTATGAGACAGGAGAAGTTACCGGCATGGAATGTATTAAGATGGAATTAGGTGAGCCTGATGAATCGGGAAGGAGAAGACCTATTCCTGTAGAGGGAACAAACTTTATCATAGAAGCTGATATGGTTATTGATTCCATTGGGACATTGGCTAATCCCATCGTGCCAAGGAGCGCCGCCGCTCTTGGTGTGGAGATAAACAAATGGGGTTATTTCGTATTTGATGAGGAGACGATGCAAACTACCAGAGAAGGTATATTCTGTGGTGGAGATATTGCTCGTGGGGCGGCAACGGTGATACTGGCGGTGGGAGATGGGAAAAAAGCGGCAAGAGGAATAGACAAATATCTTTCTTCGGGCAACAGCTTAAAAGAGAGTTTAAATAAGTGAGAAAATTCATTTAAAGGAGAGGAAAAATGGAGTATGTAACTCTTATCGTAGATGGACAAGAGGTTCAGGTAGAAAAAGGGAAAACCATTATGGATGCCGCCAAAAAACTCGGCATCTATATTCCCTGTTTATGTTCCCATCCTGACCTTAAGCCCATAGGTTTATGCAAACTTTCTGTTGTAAAGATAAAAGGTTGGGATACATATCCTTTGGCCACTATTATCCCTGCAGAAGATGGTATGGTAGTAACCACCAAAACAAATGAATTGCAGGAGATGAGAAGAAATGCATTAGAGATGATACTTGCTATGACGAATCATCCTACAAACTGTCTCTTCTGTGATAGAAAGGATGAATGCACCTCTCTAAGGGAATGTATGGAAAAGTTTCCTGTCACTGCCGGATGTAAATACTGTCCGAAGGATGGTGAATGTGAAATTCAGGATGCCGTTGAGTATGTAGGATTGGAAAAGGTAAGATATACAACTGTTTATAGAGACCTGCCCGTTTTAAGAGAACCATTTTTTGATAGAAACTATAACCTATGTATCTTATGCACAAGATGTGTGAGAACCTGTGAGGAGGTGAGAGGAGAGAATACCATCGTTTATCATCCCGGCTTTCATGAAAATCACTGGGTAGGACCGGAGAATGGTGTTTCCCTTTTAGAAGGAAGTTGTAAATTCTGTGGTGCCTGTGTGGATGCCTGTCCAACCGGTGCACTCTCTGCAAGGTTTGAGAAATGGGAGAAACCAGAAAAGACCGTTACTACCTGTTGCTCTTACTGTGGGATAGGTTGCCAGATAGATGTAGGTTTAAAGGATGGTCATATTGTTAGAACAAGAGGCAAAAAAGGAAATACGGTAAACGAGGGGCAGTTGTGTGTAAAAAGCAGATTTGGTTTAGATTTTGCCTCTCATCCCGATAGATTAAAAGAACCTTTAATAAGAAAAGACGGTGAATTGAAGCCGGCGAGTTGGGATGAAGCGATAGATTTGGTAGCCAGTAAGTTTAAAGAATTGAAAGAAAAATATGGCAGTGATGCCTTAGCCGGCATTGCTTCCTCTAAGACTACAAATGAAGAGTGTTATCTCTCTCAAAAGTTTATAAGAGTATGTCTTAGTACAAATAATATAGAATTTTGTACTCGTTTCTGTCATACAACCAGCGCAGTTGCTCTTAGCCGCGCCTTTGGCGGAGGAGCAATGAGCAATTCTACCCGAGGTGTGGAAGAATCGGATGTGGTGTTTATAGCAGGATTGAATGCCACTGAAAATACCGTTATATTTGGTGCTTATTTAAGAAATTTAGTAAAGACCAATAATCTGAAATTGATTGTGATGGATCCAAGAAGGATTGATCTGGTAGGTGATGCTGAAATTTGGCTAAGACCAAAGCCGGGGACAGACCTTGCTTTGGTTAATGCTATGATGAATGTGATTATAAATGAAGATTTGTGTGATCGTGAATTTGTAGAAAGCCGCACAGAGGGTTTTGATAAACTGAAAGAAATGGTTTCTAAGTATACACCAGAAAAGGCGGAAGAGATTACAGGTGTTTCAAAGGATAAGATAATTGAATCGGCGAGGCTATACGGCAAAGCCAATAAGGCTGGAATTATGTATGGTATGGGTATAGCTCAGTATACTAATGGAACCAATAATATTTCTGCTTTGTGTAATTTAGCCCTACTTACAGGTAATATGGGGAAAGAAGGGACTGGTGTTAACACCATAGGTAAGCAAAATAATGGTCAAGGTGCGGGAGACATGGGTTGTCTATGTGCCATTTATCCTGGTGGTCAACCCGTTGCCAAACCGGAGGTTAACGAAAAATTTGAAAAAGCATGGGGCACGAAACTCTCCACAAAACCTGGAACAACAGAAACTGAATGGGTTACTGAAAAAGGTAAAATTAAAGGCTTGTATGTGATAGGTGGAAATCCAGTAGGTAGTGGTCCTAACTTAAATAATCTAAAAGAAGTGCTGGGAGATATGGATTTTATAGTGGTGCAGGATATCTTCTTAACCGAGACCGCCAAGATGGCAGATGTTGTTCTTCCTGCCGCATGTTTGTTAGAAAAGGACGGCACAGCTACAAGCACAGAGAGAAGAATTAATAGGGTGAGAAAGGTTTTAGATGCCCCAGGACAGGCACGCTCGGATTGGGAGATTATCTGTGATTTAGGAAAGAGGATGGGTTACAGTGCGCAGTTTTCTTACAATAGTCCTTCAGAGATTATGGATGAGATAGCAAAACTTACACCTCCTTACGGTGGGATAAATTATGAAAGATTGGAAGAAGGGGGAATACAAGCACCTTGTCCTAATGTGGATCATCCTGGAACACCTTATCTATACAAAGACAAATTTCCTATTGGTAAAGGTAAATTTTTCCCTGCAGACTATGAGCCGCCTTCTGAGCTTCCCAATGACGAATATCCCTTTATTTTTTCAACAGGTTCAAGTATCTTTCACATGCGCACTGGTACAATGATAGAAAAGGTGCATGATATAAATTATATCAGTGGTTCTGAACTGTTGCATATGAATCCTGAAGATGCATTCTCCTTAGGCATAAGAGATAACGATACAGTTGAGGTTTCTTCAAGAAGGGGAAGTTTGAAACTGAAGACAAAGATAATGGATAATTTACTAAAAGGTGTTGTATTTACAACATTCCATTTTGCAGATGCACCAACAAATATTCTCACTAATGATAAGTACGACCCCTTGGGCAAAGTGCCAGAACTTAAATTCTGTGCAGTAAAGGTAAATAAAATAGGAGGAGATGATGTATAAAATTGTAGAAAGGGAAGTTCTTGTTCCCAATATAGTCCACATCAAAGTGGAGGCTCCTTATGTTGCTCAGGCAGCTCAACCCGGTCAATTTGTAATATTAAGAGTAGATGAGCAGGGCGAAAGATTCCCTATGTCCTTGGCTGATTGGGATAGAGAAAAAGGAACTATTAATATTGCATTCTTCGTTTTAGGAACAAGCACCATGAAGCTCGCCGCTTTAAAAGAAGGGGATAGTATATTGGATTGTGTAGGACCATTGGGCAATCCTACAGAGATTGAGAATTACGGCAATGTTTTATTGGCCTGTGGGTGTTTTGGTATTGGGCCTACCATAAAGCTTGCTGAAGCCTTAAAGGAAAAAGGAAACAAGATAATCTCTGTTATGGAAGCAAGAAGCAAAGCATATCTCTTCTGGCAGGATAGACTGCGGGATGTAAGTGATGAGTTTCATGTTGTGGTAGGTGATAGCAGCTATGGTAAAAAGGAATGGACAAACGATTTTATACAGGAATATTTAAGAGCGGGAAACAAGGTAGATATAATCTTTGCACATGGTTGCCCATTTATGATGATGGAATGCTCCAAGGCTTCTAAACCGTTTGGTGTTAAAACCATTGTTTCTTTGACCACAATAATGGTGGATGGAACAGGAATGTGTGGTTCATGCCGGATTACGGTGGGCGAGGAAACGAAGTTTGCCTGTGTGGATGGACCGGAGTTTGATGGTCATGAAGTTGACTGGGATAACTTGATTATGAGACAGAGAAGATATATACCTCAAGAATACCGTTCTTTCAGCTTATGGGAAAGGGATAACTGGCATAAGATTATGGATGTAGCACTGTATGAGAAAGAAAAGTTGTTGATGATGCAGCAGGGATAAGAGACTATTTTAGGGCGAACACTTTAAAAAAGGTGTTCGCCTTTTTTTTATTCACCTAATTTTATTAAATTATAAGTTGCAATAAGCAGAAAGATTAAATGTGGCGATATAGAGGAGAGTAAAGGGGGTAAAAATTGTAGTTTTCCTAAGGAGAGAAACAAAATGCAGCTTCCTATATAAGCAAATGAAAATAACATTCCTATAGTAGTATATTTTATAAATTCGCCTTTTCGTTCAGTCATCCTGAGGATAAACGGGATAGAAATTGCTACTATTATTAAAACAGAAAAAGGGAAAGTAATTTTGTGATATAAAATGGATTTGTAAAATGATGCTTTTGATGGATACTTTTTTATATATTGAATGAGTTCTTTTAAGGTGAGGATATTTACAGGCACAGAACTTCCCACGAATAGATTTTTGTCAAATGTAGTATTTATTGTTTTTGTGTGAAAATTATCATAATTAATTGTATTGTTTTCTATTTTTAGTTGTCTTCCATTGAGCAGTTTCAGATTTTTCTCAAATATACATTCTTTTGCTTTTAGCACTTTTACTATCTTATTTTTGTCTATTATATATACCTCTGTATTCAATCCTTTATTATTCCTGAAGTCAACAAAATTGGTTTTCATTACTATGTTGTTACACTTTGCCCACTGCATTTGCTTTTTCTTTTTGATCTTGACATTTTTTATATAATCCATTTTAGCTGTACAGGTAGGAAGAAATGCTTCTCCTACAAAAAATAAAAATACAACAAGTAAAAGAGAAAATAAAATAATAGGTTTGACTATATTTATCATCTTCATGCCGGATACCCTCATGATAAGTATCTCATTTTTCTTGGAAAGAAATCCTAAGGATATTATGAGACTTAAAGACATGACTATAGGAAGAATCCAGTAGATAAAGAGCGGATATTCGCTTGCAAAATAAGATATTAATTCGCTTATACTGGCATGATATTTTACTACAAGATCAATGTGGTTAAAAAAATCTATAATATAAAACAAGGAGGATAATGCGAAGATTACAATCACAAATACTCTTAGAAAATTCAAAATAATATAGCGGTGTAAAATATTCATTCAATCTGCCAGTGTCTTATGATGTTGGGCAAATTCTGTTCAAATGTCTTTAGGTCAAGCATGGAAGATGCGTCCGATAGTGCCTCTTCAGGTTTGGCGTGAACCTCAAAAAATAAACCATCAATACCCATTGCTGCCGCCGCTTTAGCCATAGAAGAAGCATATTTTGGTGTTCCGCCAGACACCTTCCCACCTGGTAGCTGCATACTATGTGTCACATCAAAAACAATGGGACATCTGATTTCCTCTTTCATAATGAGCATGCCTCTAAAATCCACCACTAAATTGTTGTATCCAAAGCAGGTGCCCCTTTCTGTTACTATAATCTGTTCGTTTTTTTGTGCTTTCACTTTTTCTACTGCATTTTTCATATCCCAGGGGGCCGTGAATTGCCCTTTTTTGATATTTATAATTTTGCCCGTTTTGGCAGCGGCAACAATTAGATCTGTTTGTCTTGATAATAAGGCGGGAATTTGTATAATGTCCACCACCTCTTTTACCATATCTGCTTGTTGAGGCAGATGAATATCCGTGATTAGAGGTAAATTGAATGTTTGTTTTACTTTTTTTAATACATTTAACCCTTTTTCCATTCCTAAACCACGAAACGAATAAACGGAGGAACGATTTGCCTTATCAAAAGATGCTTTAAAGATAAATAGAATATCGTTAAAATTTTCTCTTATTTTGCTTATCCTTTCGGCGATAGTTAGAGTAATGAGTTCATTTTCTATGACACAGGGTCCAGCAATAATAAAATGAGATTGTTTAAGCTTATTGTACATAAACTGTAAATAATATACCAGAATGGTATTGGAAGTTCAATAGGAGTTTTAAGAGAAGGGCGAGAATTATCCCGCCCTTCTGAGTCTTATTACCTTCTACTAAGCTTTTACTTTCATTCCTGCAATTAAATGAGAAAGCCCTACATACATGCCGATTGCGCCAGTAATCATACCTTCATAACCGATGAGTAGTTTTAATGGCATGGGTTTACCTGCAGCAAAGAAGATACCTATAAGAAAGAAAAGAACAAATACACCAATAAAAAATAGCTGCAATTCAATAGGTTTTTTTCCTACAAGTAGTGCTATCCACATAAAAAGGAAAGCTATACCCCACAATAAGAAGTAGAGAACCAACATTCCTTGAACGGGCATTGCCGCCCACCCCCACGTTACAAAAAGATGAAAAAAAGCAAAAGTTAAGAAGAATGTGCCGGCTGCAAAGAATGCCATTGTACCAAAGGTGTTTCCTGTCAAAAATTCAAAAACACCAACGATATACGCTACTAATCCTGCGTACAAGATGCACATTGTCCAGACCAGTGCACCTATTGGCCAACCGAAAGCGAAATGAAGAGCAATTAAAAAAATTGTCATACCAAGGGCTAAAAGCCCCAATGGTGCTGGGTTAGCTAATTTAAGCTCCATTCCTTTACCTCCCTTATACTAAAATTTCTAAAATACCTTTATGTAATAACTTACCTTTATT
>JAGMDW010000052.1 GCA_023128455.1 Desulfurellaceae bacterium | reverse complement strand
GCGGATAGCGGATAGCATGTGTGGAAGGTGCAATATTTATTTCAAACTTCTTTTTCACCCACAAATTCCAATGCTTTATTTAATATCCTTTCATTTATTCTAAAATTTATATTTTCCATTATGTTCAGTATTAAAGGTCTAACTTCCTTAATTGTTTGCTTCTTTTTAGCCCAGAGTGCCAATTACTTTTTATCCCTGTTTATCAGCTATTTTTCTTGCTTGTTTGTCATCTATTATTACTCTATCTATGCCCTGCCCTGTGGAATACTTTATTCCACAGGGCGAGTTCAATCGCTAATGCGATGGCCTCGCTTTCACCACAATCAAGATGCATCCTGAGTAACCTTACAAGGGTTTTTATCTTTTACTTGCTCAATTTGAAAAAATTTTGAAGTCGTTGTATTTTTATTATTTTAGAGTTGATAAAAACTCCGTGGAAGTCGCTATCTTCATCCCTTTATACTCTTTTAAATTGACAAGATGCTTATCGCCTGAAACAATATAATCTGCATTACATGCTATTGCACAATCAATAAACTTATCATCATCGGGGTCATCTTTAATTACTTTAAACTGCTGTAGTGGCTTTACAAGTATGGTGAAGGTGGAAAAATCAAAGAGTATCTGTTCTGCATTATGAGGATTCAGATTAAACTTTTTCAAAAGGACTCTATATATCTCTTCTTCTATCTCTTTTGATGTGTAAATCTCGATTTCTCCATCTCTTCCTAAATCAATAACTTTTCTTGGATTTCCATCCCAAAAAATAGCAGATATATAAATATTAGTATCAATAACAACCCTGAGTCCCAATTATCAACTCCCTCAATTATCAATGTGGAGAAAAGTGTCCAGTTCTTCTTCACTCATTTTCTTTATGCCACTCTTTTTTGCCAGCTCCCCGGTATATTTGTAAAAATTCTTTCTATACGACATGTCTTTTGAAAGTTCCTTGACAAGCAACATCTTTTGTTTAGAATCAAGTTGAAGAACAAGATTCCTTATTTGTTCATAATTTATTTCTAATTCCTTTAATTTTGGCATAGTCACCTCCAGAAATTCTAAAATATATTATAATTATAACCTAAATTAATTTTTTGCCTCTTTGGTCAACTTGGCGAAGTTAAGCGAAGTTAAGGGTCGAGCGAAGTTAAGGGTCGCGTTTAACGGGATAAATCTTCATTCTTGATAGGGGATAGCGGGTAATCGTGCTTTAGGTTGATATTTTAAACTTAGATATATTATCTAATAGTTCATTAGAAACATAGAATCCCTTTTCTCTGAGTTCTTTTGTCTTTTTGTAAGCGCTTTCTATAAATCCCATTTTCTCAGCTCTAAGCAATACACCAATAGTACCGGTTACTTTCAGTCCCAATGTTTCAGCTACTTTACGAGCCTTCAAATCATCTATTATTGTTTTTATACCAGTTTCGCTTGCCAATGCTATAACTTCTGATTCTCCTTTGCCTAAGTTTAAGTCACTTACAAGAAGTCTGACCAACGGACTTTCAACCTTTTTGGCCGAATAACACTCAATGGTGGGGGCACCAAACTCATTAATAACAGATTCTGGCAGGATAATTTCAATATAAATTTTGCAAAGAACATCTAAAAGATTGAGTTTCTCTAATGCAATGAGAGCAGAAGTGTCAGCAATGGCTATTTCAAGCATTTTTTAGTTCTTTGTCAAGGTCAATTTTCGAATATTTTACAGGTGACACGCCTCGGTGTATAAGAATCTCCACAAAAGCCTTTTCAGAAAAACCTGCTATTTCAGCAGCTTTCCCTAATGAAACTATCCCATCCTCAAGAAGCTTAATTGCAAGTAATACCCTCACTTCCTCTTCCCTTATATTTATTTCTGGAAGGCTAACAGTTATACCCATAACAATTCTCCTTTGTTTTTTTACATTATATCATAAAATCAAGAGGGGATAGCGGATAGCGTTTAGGGGATAGTGGGAAGTGGGAAG
>JAGMDW010000051.1 GCA_023128455.1 Desulfurellaceae bacterium | reverse complement strand
CCGCATCCAAATGTTGTTTATGCGGTTTATCTCGCCAATGCCCTGAGGCCAAAATTGAAATTCGCATCAATCATTGGCTCCTACGGCTGGGGTGGCAAGATGGTAGAACAAATTGCGGGAATGATCCCGAATTTAAAGGTAGAGATAATTGATCCTGTTGTTGTAAAGGGGTTTCCAAAAGAAGAGGATTTTAAAGCATTGGACAAACTGGCAGATAAAATCTTAAACAAACATAAAGAGTGCAACATCATTTAAAGCGATGGATAAGAGTAAGGCAATGTTAAGGAGAAAAGAGGGAGGCAAGATAAGTGAGGAGGAAATTCTGAAGAAAATTAGGAAATTGGAAGAAGAACTGAGAGAGTTGAAAGGCACGCCGTGTGAGATATTTTCCAGAAGCGTAGGATACTTGCGTCCCACAAGTCAGTGGAACGAAGGAAAGCAGGAAGAGTTTAAAGAAAGAAAAGTATTTAGAACATGGGAGGCAAAAAATGGGAACAAAAGGAAGAGAAATTGTGGGTTTGGATGCGGACAAACTCATAGAGTTACTCAACAAAGCATTTGCAGATGAATGGTTGGCTCATTATCAGTATTGGGTAGGAGCAAAAGTGGCAAGAGGCAATATGAGGGGACAGGTAGTTGCAGAACTTGAGGAACACTCAGGGGATGAGCTGAGGCATGCCGGCATGCTTGCTGATAGGATAATCCAGCTTGGCGGTGTACCCATTCTGAAACCAGAGGATTGCTATAAAATGACCAATTGTGGTTATGATGCACCGGAAGATCCTTCTGTAGAAAATCTACTCAAACAAAACATAAAGGGTGAACAGTGTGCAATTGAAGCATACAATGAATTATTAGCTTTTACCAAAGATAAAGATACTGTTACCTATCGCATGGCAGAAGAGATTCTTGAGGATGAGGTAGAGCACGAGGAGGACCTTGAGGCTATATTGGAAGACCTAAAAAAGGCGAGATAAAGATAAACTTTAGAGAAATTTTAAAGTTAATAAAAGTACAGGAGATATAAAAATGGAAGAAAGAATGCCGTTACTGGGAGAGAAATTTCCAGAGATAGAGGTGCAAACCACGCATGGCAAGATAAAGTTGCCGGATGATTTTAAGGGTAAATGGTTTATCTTGTTTTCTCATCCTGCAGATTTTACACCGGTATGTACTACGGAGTTTGTTGCTTTTCAACAACGATATGACAAATTTAAGGCGTTAGATTGTGAATTAATTGGACTAAGTGTGGATCAGGTATTTTCTCATATCAAATGGGAAGAATGGATAAAAGATAATATGAATGTAGAAATCCAATTTCCAATAATTGCAGATACAGGGAGAGTTGCCGAAACCCTTGGCATTATACATCCTAAAAAAGGCACAAGCACAGTTAGAGCAGTGTTTATCGTTGATCCCAAAAGTTCAATAAGGGCAATTCTATACTATCCACAGGAATTGGGGAGAAATATGGATGAGTTTCTGAGGATGGTAAAAGCGTTACAGATAGCAGACAAAGAAGGCGTGGCAATGCCTGCAAACTGGCC
>JAGMDW010000050.1 GCA_023128455.1 Desulfurellaceae bacterium | reverse complement strand
GGTTTTTACTTTTTTAAAAGCCTTTATGAGAATATCTATTCTTTTTAAGCTTTCAAGTCTGCTTGCAGTAAAGATAAAATCGTATGATTTTGAGCTGAAATTCTCGAGATCGGAAGGATGATGAATTATTTTTACGTTTACTCCTTTGGGAAAATATTCTTTTCTTTGAGCAACATTTCTGGATATGGCATAGTAGGATTTTATGCCGTAAGGATGTGAAGAAGAGTCCTGCAAAAAAGCTATGCTGTCAAGAAAATGTATTATTTTTCGTGTTAGGGGCCCGGGGAATTCAAATGTCCTTTTGGACAAAGACATCTCTATTGCCCGTAAATGCTCAAGCTCTCCAAAAAGGTCTTCAAGAATTAAGCGATCCGGTTCCATACCAAATATTTTATCAAGTTTATTAAGCCTGCTATTTTTCTTTACTGTTTTTTTCCAGTCTTCTGATTTTTTTGACAGGTGGTAGAGGTCATAAAGGCCCCTGCAGGTGTGCTGTGTATAGATTATATGATTATGGTGTTTAATCATCCATGCAGGGTATTTTGTCGTTATCACCATATCAAAGTGATCGAGATTCAGTTCTGAAAATTTTTTATATCCTTCAATTAAAGTCCAGAAGTCCTGATCCTTACAGGGAATTTTTATAAGTTCTATATCATGGATTGAAAGCCGGTTTAAGTTGCCAAGCATTCCCATAAAGAGTTTTTCGGCTCCACCTATCAAAAAACCAACCGGTGAAGGCGCTGCCAAAGCTACTTTCATACTTTTTTTCCCTTTTGCATAAGACTCTTATTCTGTTTTTTACCTATCCATGCAAAATCACGGGAAACGGAGATATAATTTTCCAAAGAATCAAAATGGTATTTGTCAATTTCCACAAGTCCATCTTTTTCAATAAAGTAGGAGATGGAGTCTGAAAACCCTATTGTTTTTCCTACAAACTGGATGCTATCGGGAAAAAAAGGCGTAATGTGAGAAGGGTCCCTGTAAAAATCGCCACTTCCGACAAAAATGTTTCTTGGGTTGGGTGTTTCCAATATGCAAATTCCGTCCTTTTTTAAAACCCTTAAAATTTCCCTTAAAAACTTTACTCTTAAGTTTATATCTATATGCTCTATTATATGGAAAGCCGTAACTATGTGAAAAGTGTCATCCTCTGTTTTTTTTAAAAAGTCAAAAATATCTGCTTTTACAGCGCTTAAATTTTTCTCTTTAATCCTGTTAAGAAAAAAATCATTTATCTCCACGCCTAATGCGTACACTCCATGTTCCTGCAAAATTTCAAGCCAGTCTCCTCTGCCGCACCCAAGATCTACAGCATTTATTAGTTCTATTTTAAACTTTTCCAAAATATCTGAAATAACGGGTGTGTAAACATTAAATTTTTTTTTTATATCTTCTTCTTTTCCTCTGAAATGCTCTTCAAATTCTGCATATTCTTTCGGAGATAAATCTGTAAATTGTGCGGGGGGTTTATGATGATATGAATGAGTTAATAAAAATATTGCGGATTTTAGTTTTTTTGCAAGTTTTTTTAGTTTGGATTTATATAAAAATCTATTTAGTAATATATCTTTTTGCAGGCCAATAATTTTCACGCTTTTTTCTTTACCTTCAGCAGAATATCTCAGTGTAATCATAATATCCTCTTTTGTTAGTTCACCTTTTCTTAATTTTGATAAATAGAAATGTTTGCCAATGGGATCCGGCTTTCTATTAAGAACGAATTTAAATGCATTATATATAAATTCCTCATTAGAACAGCCTGCGAGATCCTTCAGCACTATATTTTCAGGCAATTTCCTTTGTTCTTTTTTAACAGCTTTAAGCAAGCTTTTCTTTGTCAACATATTCTGTCCCCTGCATAAAGATTTGGAATCTGTCTCCTAATACAAATCAGGTGTCAGCCTTACCATGCCTGTGAAAAAATGAACCACGCCTTGGCGTGGGAAAAGATGAAGAAACAGAGG
>JAGMDW010000005.1 GCA_023128455.1 Desulfurellaceae bacterium | reverse complement strand
AAAGGAGGGTTACCGAAATGAAAGGAAGAATTTTTTTTCTTTTAGTCATTGGTATTTGCTTCTTAGGAAGTATGGTGGTTGCTGATTGGGTAAAAGCAGGCATGAATGTTAATGCATCTTCTAATTTAGGGAACGCTACGGGAAGTTCATCATTAAAATCAGCTTTCCACTCCACATCCAGAGTTGCTAGTAGTGTTCATAGCGTTTATTCTCTTAGAGCTCGTGCATTTAAGGGAGAAAATGTTCAGATAATGAATACCTTCTCAAAGAATGCTTCTACTGGTGTAATGAACACGGGAACAGATATACAGTTCAGTAGTAACAGTGCGGGTTCCTTAGATGTAGAGGAAAAAATTGGTGTTGGAAGTTCAGAAGAAACAGGTGATGAAGTAGAGTGTTTTGATGCTGCGGTTGGTATTGGTTTGGATGATAATACTGAGGCCGAGTTTCATTCCACTGGAACTACCACCACTGATACTCCAATGGTTAACTGTGTTATGTCTGGTAAAGGTAGAGGTGGGATGAGGGCAGGCGCAGAGGGAAGATATCTTAAATATGTGAAGCCGAGTGTTGAGCCAGTTGAGGATACGAGATACGGGTATCATCTGCGTACGTACGATGGCTACTATGATTTTACGGGTAATTATACTATGGGAGTAGAATAGGTTATCGTTCACCAAAGGGGTGTTTTATTGACATTGGAGAGACTATAAATGAAAAGGTTGTTGTGCTTGATTGTATGTGTGTTTTTGGTATATCCAGTTTTTGCTGCAAACAAAACAATCAATAACGAAGAAGGAAACTATACAGAAGCACTTAGTGAATCTTATGAATCTCCTGAGGAGATAATGATTCCGCAATCGGGGGTAAAGAGGAGTGTGGAAAGTCAGCTCAAAGGCACGGGGCTGATATTTATGCCCTATGCACCAGGTGAGGCTTTCCCTGTAGAGCAAGGCCATAGATACACACCTGTAGTAGAACCTGTTATTATTTTGCCTGAAAATAAAGCCAACAAAACAGAGGCAAAAGAAGGAGGAAAAAACAATGAATAAAGGCTTGCTTTTTATGATGTTTGGTGTGTTTCTGTTCCTGACATTACTTTGCGTACCTGCTAAAGCAGAGGATATTATGAGTTGGTCACCCCGTCTGTTTGCGGGAGGGGCATTCGCTCCTCAAGAAGATCTTTTAAACACAGCCATAGTTATTAAGAACGATTCTGGTTCTCTTTACAATTATAGTGATTACTATAGCTATTATTATGATTCTTATAATGATTATTCTGAGCATTCTGATGACTCTATCAGTGCATCGGGGAATAATGCTACTGCCGCAGGTGGTGATGTTACGATTATTCCAGGGGGGAGGGCAGGATCATGGCCATATCGTCCGTAGCAGTTCATAAGTGGTTTATCAAAGAAAAAAACTCTAAAATGATGAGGCGCATAGTTATATCGCTGTTTATAGTTTGTGTTTTGCTAAGTACCTCTGGATGCATTGTTTCTCGTACACAGGTTAAAAAACCCGTTCTTAAAAATGCAACCAGAGTAAATCTTGGTATTATGAAGGAACTTGAGGAGTTCAAGGGTAAAGTCAAAAAGGATATGCGGGTTACGGTGGGCAGCTTCTATGATAAAACAGGCCAGTTCAAAGATTCAGATCGAGCTCGCTATTCCAAGGCACTAACCCAGGGCACGCAGGAGCTCTTATACCATATGCTGTATAAAGCTTTTGGGCCGGGTGTAGTAGTAGAGCGGGAAGCAGAAAATATGAAACGCATTACTCAGGAATATAGGCTGAGCCATGTATATAAGCCAACAGCTAACAAAAAACAAGTAAAACAGATAGGTTTAATTCAGCGTGGAGGGCCAAAAGGTGGATTGTTTGGTGCTGACTATATGGTAACAGGGGCAATCGTCTATTATCATGTTGACCGCTATAGCGGCGGCGGCGGCGTAAATATAGATGGGATTGGAGTTCATTATAGAAAAGCTATAGCCCGAGTAGGTGTTGAGTTGCGGTTGGTGAATATGAGTACATCTCAGATTGTCTGGAGCACGCTTGAGGAAAGCTGGGTTTCTGGAACGCAGGTCGGTGCGGATATCTTTCGTTTTATAACAGCTTGGGGCGATGAGTTTTTAGTGACCGCAGAAGCTGGTTTGGCCCAGCAGCTCCCTGCCGATTATGCCTTTGAGATTTGCACCGCGAGTGCTGTAATAAACATGATTAAAGAGAATAAGAAAGTATTTATCATTAAAAAGCCTGCTTCAAAAAAGGGCAAATTTTAACCTGCATCCAAAGAGAAAATAGATGAATGAATAGAATTTTAGAGATTGGTGGAAGTTTAATTTTGGTGTTGTTGTTTGCAGTTGGTCCGGTTGGATTAACTGTAGCAGAGAACACCTCATCATCTCAGACTGGAGACGGCTTTGTTACCTCAAATAACTCCCAATCTGATCA
>JAGMDW010000049.1 GCA_023128455.1 Desulfurellaceae bacterium | reverse complement strand
GTGTTGTTATTTGAATCTCAATTGAAATATCAATCTTTTCTGTATCCCAATTAACTCCTGGAATCTCAAATTCTTGTTTCGTATATACATGTGCAGCATAATACCCCTCTTCTCTAGCTTCGAGAAAAACTCGGCACTCCATACTACGTGACTCACAAAGTGATTTTATTTTATCTATCATAAACTCAGCACCATCTAAATATTTAACTACAAACAGTGTTCTTATAATGTCATTTACCTTAGTATACCAGCTATCAGGAAGTATCCATTTACCTTCCGGCTCATCGGGCCAACGCTTGTTCTCTAAGATATTTTTTCTAAATGTTTTTAATAAAAATGAATCGAAAGGCTTTATGTATATCATTGGTTTAAACTCCGGTATCAATAGAGAGTATCCTGTTTTTACTAAATATTCTTCATCATACTTTTTGAAATTCTCGGTTAGTTGAATCCAAAAATCTGATTTCTCAAAATCCATCTTAATCCTACTTGTTACAGACTTATAGTATGTTTCAGTTCTATTCGAAATCTCAATCTCGTGTTCCTTTTTTAACCATTTTTTGTATTCATCAATGCTTTTGGGCTTTTTATTGCACATATTTTCACATCCTTAGAACATATCCCTATGTCGCCTAACTTAAAATAACCGAACTACTTCGTCTATGCACAATTACATCTCTCCAGCTTGGCGATATATCCGAATTCATATCAACCCCTTCTCTTTCAATATTCCCTTTGCCTCCTGTCCTGACATCTTAAGATAAATCGCTGTTGTTGTCAAAGTAGCAAATTGCCTCATATAAAAATCTATATGACAAATCTGCGATTTGCCGTAAAAAAACGGAGTTTTTTTTATGAAAATGGGAAAATAAAAGTATCATCAATCCATTCTAACTTGAGTTGTATTTGATTACACTCGGATGGGTTCAGTCCGCTTTTTTAATATACATAAATGTAAAGAAATCAACTTTTATCAACCTTCAAATGGGATTTGTAATTTTTGCCCTGCCATGTATCTCTCTTGATCAATGTCTCTTGTATTAAATTTAATGTCTCTCTTTTCCTTAAAGACCAGGCAGGAGATAGAAGTTCATCCGCTCTTGGGTCTCCCATCAACCTTTGAATTACAGCATTCGGAGGCAACAATTCTAAACTATCTATCAAAATATCTACGAATTCTTCTTGCTCCAATGGTCTATACTTGCCATTTTCATACATCTTTGCCAACTTTGTTCCCTTTACCACATACAGATGATGAAATTTAATACCATCTATCGCCAGTTTTGATAAAGCCTTTACCGTTTCCAGCATATCCTCTTTTGTCTCTTCAGGAAGACCTAATATGATATGGACACAGATCAGTATGTTTCTATTTGCAGTCATCTCTACCGCTTTTAAAAAATCCTCATAGCTATGACCTCGATTTATGAGTTTCAAGGTTCTGTTATGGATAGACTGAAGACCATATTCAATCCATACCTGATATTCTTTGGCATAACTTTGTATCAAATCCAGTATTCTTTCATCTATACAATCCGGTCTTGTTCCTATGGAAAGACCCACAATGCCTTCACAGGACAAAGCTTCATCGTACAGTGATTTTAATGCTTCATAAGGTGCGTAGGTGTTGCAAAACGATTGAAAATAGGTGATAAACTTCTTTGCCTTGTATTTTTTTCTTAAGAATATCTCTGCTTGAGTAATCTGCTCGGAGATGGAAAGACCCTTTCTGTATGCACCCGTGCCTGAACCATAAGCATTACAGTAAATGCAACCTCCATATCCCTTTGTGCCATCTCGATTGGGACAACTCAAACCCGCATCCAATGCAATCTTCTGCACCCGACAACTAAAGGTCTTGCGTAAAAATGTGTTGAGATCATAATATCGCTTTTTACACATTTTATTTAAGCTATTTTTCTTTTTTTGAGATAAATCTGAAGAATAATTAAAGCGGTCGGTGTTATGCCAGAGATGCGACCTGCTTGTCCCAAAGATGTAGGTTTTATATTTGTCAATTTTTCCTTCACCTCATTGGAAAGACCAATCATACTATAATAATCTATGTCTGGAGGCAATTTTAAATATTCAAACTTTTTAAATCTTTCCACCTGCTCTTTTTGTAATTTAATATAACCTTCATACTTCATCTGAAAACTCACTTCATCTTTCACATTCTGTGGTAAATTTTTTAATCCCTCACCAAATATATACAATTCATCAATATTTACTTCTGGTCTTTTCAAAAGTTCTCTCAAGGTAACAGGATTTTTGATGTGAGATGTGCCTATATTTTTCAACATACTGTTAGTAGCAGCATTAGGCTTAAGTTTAATCTCACCCAATCTTTTAAGCGTTTTTTCAATATTTTCTTTTTTCTTTAAGTATTTTTTGTATATACTGTCGTCTATCAGTCCCAGTTCATGCCCAAATGGCATAAGTCTTAAATCTGCGCTATCTTCTCTTAAAAGCAGGCGATATTCGGCTCGGGATGTAAACATCCTGTAGGCTTCCTTTGTTCCTTTTGTTACCAGGTCATCTATCAGAACACCAATGTAAGCCTGAGAACGGTCTAAAATAAGAGGCGATTCTCCTCTTGCATATTTTACCGCATTAATGCCTGCCATGATTCCCTGAGCAGCGGCTTCTTCATAACCTGTGGTGCCATTTATCTGACCGGCAGAGAACAATCCTCTAATCAATTTCGTTTCCAGGGATGGCTTCAACTGAATAGGGTCGGCATAATCAAATTCAATGCCGTATCCAGGTCTAATAATCTCCGCTTTCTCTAAACCTCTTATGCTTCTCACCATTTTTATTTGAACATCTATGGGCAGACTGGTATACAAACCGTTGGGATAATATTCGGTAGTATTTATACCCTCTGGTTCAATAAAGATTTGATGTCTCTCCTTGCCTGAAAATTTGACAATTTTATCTTCAATAGAAGGACAATACCTCACTCCTCTGGATTTAATAATTCCTGTAAAAATGGGAGAACGATCAAAGCCACTGCGAATGATATCATGCGTCTTTTGGTTTGTATATGTAATATAGCAGGGCATCTGTTCTCTCTCTATCTTTTCCGTAGAGAATGAAAAAGGACAAGGGGGTTCATCTCCGTATTGAGGTTCCATTGAGCTGAAATCAATAGTGCGTTCATCTAAACGAGGACAGGTTCCGGTCTTTAATCTTCCTACTTCAAAACCTAATTTTCTCAAACAATCTGATAATTTCTCGGAAGACAGCTCACTAATTCTTCCTCCTGACCAGTGTTTTAGTCCAATATGGATTAAACCCTTTAGAAATGTTCCCGTGGTTAGTATAACCGTTCTTCCTAAAAATACTTCATCTATTGATGTCTTTATGCCTCTTACTATGTTGTCTTCTACTAATATTTCATCAACGATTGCCTGTTTCAATCTGAGATTTGATTGATTTTCTATTATCTTTTTCATCCTCTGACTATAGAGTTTCATATCTGCCTGGGCACGAGAAGACCATACTGCAGGACCTCTGCTCATATTCAGACGGTGGAATTGAATGCCCGTCTCATCTATATTTTTTGCCATCTCTCCGCCCAGAGCATCTATTTCCTTTACCAGATGCCCCTTTGCCCTTCCTCCGATAGATGGATTACAGGACATATGAGCAATTCTATCTGCATCTATGGTAGTAAGGAGTACAGAATGACCCATTCGGGCTGAGGCTAAGGCAGCTTCACAACCCGCATGCCCTGCCCCCACCACAATTACATCGAATTCTTTGGGATAAGTCGTTAGCATAATAATATAAATTTAGAAACTTAAGCTATTCTGTCAAGGTCCTGATATATATAGGTGAGCATAAGGTCTTTTGCTCGCTGGCACTATTTTCACAAAGCCTGGTTTCATTATATCATCATATTCATAATTAAATAACTTACAAAATTCTCTCACCTGATTTTCTATAGCCCTTTTATCTTTCATGTCGGGTTCCACTGTTTTTACATCTCTGCTCAACAGCTTTTTGTCTATCTGCCCTCTCAAAAATATTCTGCCTCCATGTATTCCTGTACCCAAATAATATCCTGTCAAGGGATTGCAGTCTATTCCCAGGATAATCAATGTTCCTCCTGCCATATACTCACCAGCAAATGCTCCTGTACACCCTCCAATTACAACTGTGGGGTGCATACCTTTATATTCTTTCATGTGAATGCAGGTTCTGTATCCTGCATTTCCCTTCACATATATCACGCCCCCTCGCATACTATAGCCTAAAACATCACCTACATTCCCATAAACAACGATTTTCCCACCATTCATGGTGTTTCCTATAGCATCCTGAGCATCATCATTCACTATAATTATTGGTCCATTCATAAAGGCACCCATGTCATTGCCGGGCACGCCGTTTATTATTATCTTTACATCTTTTCTCGTTAAACCATCCCCTATGTAGTACTGTCCACATACATTGTCCAATACAATCTCTTTTTCCCCTTTTTTTATCGCCTTTCTTACCATTTTATTTAGGTCTCGATAATACATATTATGGGCATTTATCTTCAATTATATCCTCTCCTCACTCTTACCATAGAGTTCTCTATATGCATCTTTCTCCAACCGCACGATCACCGGTTCACCCGCTTTCGGTGCCCATATCTTATCGGGATTGGGACAAATATGCTTAACTGCTGCCTCTTCTGAAGCCATATACCATGTCTTCTCTTTCTTCCCTACCATAAGAGGCCTCAGCTTAATACGGTCATTTAAACCCACCAATCCGCCCTTGAAGCCTACCAAAATAGAAAAGGGTCCGTTTAACATGCAACTTCCGTAGATCATCCTCAATTTTTGGTAAAACTGTTTTTTATCCTCATCCATATTTTCTATCTCTTCCCATAGAGGAGGGGCAAAACAGGCAGCAACCATCTCCAGAGGCAACTTATGTCTGCGTGCCAAAAGATCCAGAAGATAGGCTATGACCTCTGTGTCCGTTAGCTGCGTACATCTGTATCCATACATCTCCAAATATCTCTTATTTGTTCCATAAGAAGAAATCTCTCCATTGTGCACAACTGTCCAATCCAGTAGACAAAAGGGATGTGCTCCCCCCCACCATCCGGGTGTATTTGTAGGAAATCTGTTATGAGCGGTCCAGCAAAAGGCTTCATATTCATCAATTCTGAATAAATTGGCAATTTCCTCGGGAAAACCAATTCCCTTGAACACTCCCATATTTTTCCCACTGGATATGACAAATGATCCTTTAACACCTCTGTTTATCTTCATGCACATTCTAACTATAAATTCATCTTTCTTTTCTTCTCCATACTCCTCTGCTTCCACAATACTCTTTTGGGCTCGGGGTTTCACAAAATAGACAAAAAAGAAAGGTCTTTTCCTACCAATATGCCTGGTTGGAATACCTCCTCTCTGCTCAATGGTTACTCTTTTTTCTAATATTTCCTCTGTTTCTTCTCTTGCTTTTTCATCATCATACATGAGGTGCAGTGCATAAAAATCTTTGAATTCTGGATAAATACCATAGGCGGCAAACCCTGCACCTAAACCATTACCTCTATCATGCATAATTTGAATGGCATCTGCAATCTTAGCACCACCAACCAAAGAACCATCTGTGTTTATGATACCGGCAAGACCACAGCCGGATATATCTTTCACTTCAACTGACGGGATATGCGCAAATTCCTCGTATCCCTGTCGAAATACTTCCACCCAAAGTCCTCCTTCAAGAAGTAATCCTTAATTCTTTTTACATTAAACCTTTCCTTGATCATCCAGTTAAACATCCCCGCTTTTTCAATATCACCTATGAAGATAGCGCCAGACAAACAATTATTTTTGATGATGAATTTTTTATAATCACCATTATCATATTTTCTTTCTATTATCTCTGCATCCTTTTCTGGATTTACCGTCCCCATAGATATAAATTCTATGCCGCCTATCTTCATAGAGTTCATAGGAAAACCGCCTTTGAACTTCACCTCTCTATTCAATATATTCAAACCAGCGACCTCTCCCTGTGCATAAGCTATAGGAAGAATAGGGATAGACCTTCTTTGATTGCTCGTCAAATCATAGGTTTCTACTATATCCCCACCTGAAAATATGTTGGGATCGCTCGTTCTCATGTATTCATCTGTAATAACACCACCCCTTCCTACCTCTAATCCTGCATTTTTTGCTATATCCATATTTGGTCTTACCCCTATAGCAATAGCTACCGCATCACAAGATATCTCCTTTCCACTAGCCAATTTCACACCGCAAACCTTTTTTTCTCCCAGGATACTTTTAACGGAATCGCCAGTGATTATATGTCCTCCTGCTTTTTCCAGTTCCTTCCTGATTAAACCCGCTCCATAATCATCCAAAGCTAAAACTACCAATCTCTCCAAAAGTTCAATTAGATAGGTTTCCACCCCATATATGGACAACTTTTCCGTCAATCTTGTTCCAATGAGTCCGCCACCTACCACTACACATTTTTTAATATTCGGAAGTGCAGTCTTAAATTTCTTTACCTCTGTGAGATTGGTAAATGTAAATACATTCTCTAAATTTACACCTTCCATGGGAGGAACTATAGGTATGCCACCAGTAGCTACAATAAGTCTATCGTAGGCTATTTCTTTTCCACTTTTCAATTCAACTGTTTTAGCATTTTTATCTATAAATACAGCCGCATCACCCAAAATCGTATTCAGTTTGTTCTGTTCATAAAATCCCTTCCTTCTATAAGAAAACTTTTCCTCGTCTTCTTCCACCTCTCCCACCAGATAATTTGGCAAAAGAGGATGAGAATAAGTAAAAAAGGGTTCATTGGATACTACTGTAATTTTATTCTCCATATTATCTATACTTCTTATTGCCTCTACCGCCGCTACAGCCACGGTAGAATTTCCCAAAATAACTATGTGCACTCTACTACGTCTCCCAAAACCAATGCCTCATTAGGACATACCTCTACACAAGCAGGAATATCTCTGTCCGGACACATATTGCACTTTGTAGAAAGATTCCATTTTTGTCTTCTCTCATCCCTTCTTATTACACCATAAGGGCAAACCATGATACACATCCAGCAACCTATACATGTTTCTTCGTCGACCACCACATATCCTCTCTCATCTCTATGCATGGAGCCATTGGAACAGGCCTTTACACATGGCGCATCATCGCAATGTCTACACATAAGAGAAAAGGACAATGGTTTATCTTCTTCTACTGCACATCGAGCAATAGGACGAGGTTTTTCCCTCTTAAATACTTTAAGAATATCTTTGCTCTCTGAGTGTTCTACAATGCACGCTATCTCACACAGATGACACAAAACACAGACATCTTCGTTTACCTTTATAATCTTCATCATGCACCAGCCGGTAAAATGCCCAATATATTTAAGTCTGTGTCAGTCAATCCTACGCCTCGTAGGGCTAATCTATTCCCTCTCAAACTTTCAATACTATTTATTCCCATTGCTCCCATCATCTCTTTTATCTCTAAGGACCAAACTTTTAAAAGGTTTATCAATTTTTCAGCAGCAATATCGGGATTTACCCTCTTGGATAAAAATGGATCTTGAGTAGCAATTCCCCACGCACAATTACCTCTTTGACATTGCTGGCATAAATGGCACCCTATGGCGACCAATGCCGCTGTGCCTATATATACAGCATCGGCTCCTAAGGCAATAGCCTTTATTACATCCGTGCTGCATCTCGTTCCGCCACTGGCAATAAGTGAAACTTCATTTCTTATGCCTTCCTCCCGTAATCTTGTGTCTACAGAGGCTAAAGCCAATTCCAATGGTATACCTACACAATCTCTAATTACCTGAGGAGATGCTCCAGTGCCGCCTTTAAAACCATCTATACATATAGCATCCGCACCTGCCCTGGCAATGCCTGAAGCAATAGCAGCTACATTGTGCACAGCGGCAATCTTTACAATAACAGGTTTTCTATATCTCGTTGCTTCCTTCAGGGCATAGATCAATTGTCTCAGGTCTTCAATGGAATAGATGTCATGGTGAGGAGCAGGGGAAATAGCATCAGCGCCTCTCGGCATCATCCTGGTCTCTGATATCTCTTTGCTCACCTTTTCTCCGGGGAGATGTCCTCCGATGCCCGGCTTTGCTCCCTGACCGATCTTTATCTCTATAGCTGAGGCAATATTTAGATAATCCTTATGCACACCAAACCTTCCTGAGGCTACTTGAACAATGAGGCGGTTGCCAAATTTGTAATGTTCTTTATATAATCCACCTTCGCCAGAATTAAAACAGGTTGCCATTGCCTCACTTGCTCTACCCAATGCCTCTATGACATTTTTACTTACCGCACCGTAGGACATAGCAGAGAACATTATGGGTATTTCCAATTCCAGTTGAGGAGGTATCTTTGTCTTAGAATATTTACTTTTTTTAATCTCTAACACAGAGGGTTTGCGCCCGATAAAGGTCTTTAATTCCATCGGTTCCCGTAAAGGGTCAATAGCAGGATTGGTAACCTGCGAAGCATTGAGTAAGATATGATCCCAATAGATAGGATATTCTTTGTCTGTACCCATACTCACTATCGGTGCACCACCAAAGTTTGCCCTCTTCTCTATACCTTTTATATGATATATCTTCCAATTTTCATGGTGTCTGTATATCTCTTCTCTTGGTTCTACTCGAATTGCATCGGTAGGACAGATGTATACGCATCTCTGGCAGCCTACACAATGCCCATCCCAACTCCACACCCTATCTTCTTCATCATCATAGAAATTTGCCTCGAATGAACACTGCTCTACGCAAGCTTTACAGCGGATACACTTATTATCATCCCTTACAACAACAAAATCGCCAGGAATATATGTTTTTAAATTCTTCATCCACTTCATTTATAACTCCACACAGAATGTTTGATATTATAAAAGTTTGCTCTGTCTGTCAATAATGCGAATTGCCTCATCAAAAATCTATATAAAATAATTTATGAAAAGGCATGTAAAGTCAATATTTCTTATTGCACAAAACATATCGCTTTTTGAGATACTACATCCGCCAGTATCTGCAATTCCTTTCCTGTGAAATCACATACCCTTATAACCTCTTTATACTTCCCGTCCTCTGGCATCAATTCTTCCAACAGATTAGGTTGTGCATCCATTAATTCTTTATTATAAAAAACATTTTTTTTCTCAGGGAAAATAGCTATATAGAAAATATTGGCTTCAACCAAATCCTGGAAAAAATGGCTGCCAAAAGAAAGTTCTGGCATTAAATCACCTTTTGAATAAGCAATCTCGCCCAACGCGGCAATGTTATTGATTTCAGAAAAGCTAACTGGAATTCCCAAAGAAGGAGTACTTGTTCCCCATCTGCCCGGCCCTAACAAAAGAGTAGGAAAGCTTTCTTTATTTTTAATTTGCTTGTTCAATCTTCCCACTAAACGTGCAATATCATATTTCTGAGACAAAGACAACTCGCTATAGCCTTTAGGGTCAACATATATAATCCTTTGAATAATCTGAGAAATATTCCCTCCCATAAAATTTCCCTCTGATTCAAATAAAATATTGTCTCTATTCAAATCCGCAGGAATTTCTACCTTTTTACCCAGTCCTTTTGTTTGAAGAGGTCTGCATTGCACCAGATTAATTTTAAACTCTTTATCTTTTGTAAAATTAACCGTAAATTCTATTTCTATAGGATATTTATAATTACTTTCCAGAATTTTTAGCATTCTTTGCATAATGTCTCTAAACGGGGTATCGGTGAACAGCTTGTCAAAAGTAAGAACCCAGGTTTCTTGCCCTTCCATTCTAAGTTTTCTCATTTTTCGGGCTGTTTCGAAATCTTTTACCCCTATAAGATTAAGATCTATTCCAATGTCTAATTCCTCTTTTAACAGTTTTTTCAACGAAACCATCTGAAATTCATCTTCTTCCATGTTGAGCACATCCACTTCGTGTTGTGAAAATCTTCTAACATCTTCTCCAGTATAATGTCTAATCAAAGGAGCATCTAATGCAACAATTCGGGGGTAATCATCCTCAACACGCTCTACTGCTCTTGTTCCAAGCCCAAATACTATTCTTAGCATCCCTGCTTTCGGATTCAGGTCTTTTTTCCATACAAAAGTGTTGTAAGAAAAGCCTACCCCAGCTAAATCTGGAAAGAAATATTGTTTACGATGTGACCCGGAAACCCGTTGAACCAACAATGCCATTTGTTCTTCATGTTGATCCAAGCCCCTCTGCAAACGGTATGTCAATGCATCTTCGCTCATGCTGCTGGCAAAGACTTTTCGAACAGCTTCTTCAAACTGTAAATATCGCTGTTCTGGTGTACCTTGATTAACCAAAAAGATACTTTGATACTTACCTGCAAAGGCATTTCCAAAGCTATCTTCCAATAAACTACTCGAGCGAACAATAATAGGTGACTGACCAAAGTATTCTATTGCCTGTTGGAACTGTTCTTTAATTTCGTCCGGAAACATTCCTCTTGACATTTTGTTTTCCAATATTTTAGCCGCTTCAAAGTATTTTTCTTTTGTCTTATGGGCAATCCATAATTTCCACCAACCGTTTTGCACTATATATGTATAAAAAACATCCGACCCAATGTAAAATGAATCATGATGTTCTAAATAATGCTGCCAATCAAAGGATTGGTCTCTTAATAAAATACTTCTGGCGAGAAGCATCCCAACAGCTTTTCCGCCGATAAATCCTGTTCCGATTAGTCGGTTTTTAATGTTAAGTAAATTTCTGAGTGAAAAATTATCTCGTGCGATAGATAAAACCCTTTCATCTTTACTAATCATTATCTTGCATAGTCGATCAATCATTTTTTGCTTTTCTTCCAATACACAGGGCTTCTCTAACAAATTTTCTGCTTCTAAAAACAGCCTGTCCCAGTAATCCAGATGTCTTTTGGCGCGTTCTGATGCCTCCCTGGAAATGCACGAAAATAATTTTGTGGCTTCAACACTATTGATGATTGGAACAAATTGAGTTTTTTCCTTCAGATGGGGGAGAAACATTGTTGGAGAATAACGATTCCAGACCTTTAAGGGGTGTATATAAAAATTCCCTTCGTAATCATATATATCAAGTAACAACTGGGTTGTTTCACGAATACGAGCAATGGTTTTGAATGAATGACTGTTGCGTAGAATTGAGAAGTATGCAATAGTTCTTAGTTCAAAAAGATATGGACAAATAATCATGAAAAAATTACCAATCATCAAATCTGTGCACCATGCCGACAATAGATCCGAAAGACAATCAAATACATAATATACTCCTTCTCCTTCTCTGGTAGCAATGTTGTGAACCTGTGTGGTGAAAGAGTCAAACCCGCTATTAGCATCAAGATTGTAAACTGCAATATTTTCCCCTGGTTCTAAAAGTGGTTCATGGTGTGCAAATCTCATATAGACAACCCTTTTATTGTCTTCTAACGCTTTTTTTACATAAGGTATAACGAAATAACGATAGTCCTGTATGTTGTCCACGCGCCACACGACATTATCACCTTTTCTTAAATAGTTGATTACATCGTCCAGACCTTTCAAACCAGTACTTGCCCAATCAAGCAGATTCATAGCCAATCCTCTTTTTACATTCTATTTTGCTTTGAGAAATCACCTATACAATACCTTGCTCCATCATAGCTGTCGCCACTCTAAGAAATCCTGCTATGTTAGCACCTCTGCTTAAATTCCCCGGTGTTCCAAACTCCTCTGCCGTTTCGCTGCAGATTTTATATATATTCTCCATGATATCTTTCAGCCTTTTATCCGTATACTCAAATGTCCAGACATCGTGACGACTGTTCTGAATCATTTCCAGAGCTGATGTTGCCACACCACCTGCATTAGCCGCTTTAGCAGGCCCAAATAAAATTCCTGCAT
>JAGMDW010000048.1 GCA_023128455.1 Desulfurellaceae bacterium | reverse complement strand
CATAACCTTTTTGCCTTCCATTTGAACTTGTTCTACTTTTAAAGCACCATCTTTACAACAGATATAAAAGGCATCTTTGTCTATCTTTATTATTTTCCCATAATTATAATCTTTTTCCTTTAATGAAACAGGCGAGGCTTTTAGAATTTTAAGGCGTTTTCCATTTAAAAATGTGAATGTACCTGGTCTGGGGTTCATGCCTTGTATCTTCCTTGCAATCGTAGAGGCAGATTCTTTAAAGTTCAATCTTCCGTCTTCTTTTTTTAAAGGAGGAGCATAGGTGAACAGTTTTTCGCGTTGTTTTTTTCTGCTGATTCTTCCATATTTTATGTTTTCCAAACAGCATAAAAGCATTTTTCTTCCTGTGTTTGAGAGTTTTTCAGATAATGAGATGTAGTTGTCTTTTTCATCTATTTTTACTACCCATTGCATTAGAATATCACCGGCATCGATTTTGTTGCTGACCTCCATAATTGTCACTCCTGTTAGCTTGTCTCCATTGATGATTGCCCAATTCATGGGAGCCGGGCCTCTATACAGAGGAAGCAGAGAAGGATGGACATTTATTATCCTATAAGGGAATATCTTATTTAGTTGCTCTGGGATAAACTTTCCATAGGATACTACAATGCCTATTTGCGCATTATATTTTTTTATCTCTTCCAAAAACGAAGGTGCTTTAAGATTTTCGGGCTGGAGTACAGGAATATTTAAAACTTGTGCTGTTTCTTTCACAGGAGAAGGTGAAGTTATTTTCCCTCTTCCCCCTTTTTTATCAGGTGTAGTTATTATACAAATTATTTTGTGTTGTGAATTGTTTAATGTGTAAAGAAAAGGAACTGCCCATTCAGATGTGCCAAAAAATATGATATTCATCCAGTTTTTAAGTGCATTTTTCTTCGGTGACTGCGAAAGAGTTCTTTTCTTAAGGGTGAAATGCGGTCAATAAACAGTATGCCGTTTAAATGGTCAACTTCATGCTGTGCTACAACGGAAAAAAATGTATCTGTCTCTATTGTTCTTTCCTCTCCTTTCCTGTCTATATATTTTATTTTTATATATTTTCCTCTTGGTACCGGTGAGTAAAAATCCGGAACACTCAGGCATCCCTCTTCATGTTCTTCAAACTCACCTGCATTTTCTAAGATCTCGGGATTTATCATCTCGACCAGGCCGAAACCGGGGTCATTCTTTTGTAAATCTATAATGGTTACCCTTATATTTATCCCTACCTGAGGAGCGGCGAGGCCGATGCCTTTATATTTATACATAATCTCTTTCATATTATCCAGAAGCTTTATTATGCTATCATCTATTTTCTTTATTTCTTCTGATTTAGCTTTTAATATTTTATTGGGGTAGGTTATCAATTCCACCTTCATTTTCTCATCCCTCATTATATATTCTAATGGCCCCAATGGGGATTGAACCCATGTCCCCGGCTTGAGAGGCCGGTGTCCTCACCACTAGACTATGGGGCCTGATTGGCTGGGGAGCAGGGATTCGAACCCCGATTGACGGATTCAGAGTCCGCTGTCCTGCCGTTAGACGACTCCCCAACATCGTTAAAGAATTTAACATTCACAGGATAACAAGTCAAGTAAACATCAAGATTGGAGTAATCCCCCATAGCCCAGGTCGTAAATCTCTTTTTCTGTAAGTTTTTCCCCTATTGCAATGTGAGGTAGTATAAAATCTAATGATGACCTGCTGCTGTATACGGCACCGGCAGGTATACCAAGAATTGCCACATTTCCGATATAGCCGATACTCAAATAATTGCCGGGTTGAACGGGAATACCACGGGAGAATGTTTTGGTTTTATTTTTTATCGCCAGGTATGTTACATCATCAGGATCTACAGATGTGCCGCCTGTTATAAGTATCACATCACATCCAATCTGCATGGATTTTTCTATCTCTGTTTCTATT
>JAGMDW010000047.1 GCA_023128455.1 Desulfurellaceae bacterium | reverse complement strand
AACCCTTGAAAATTTCTTATATATAGTTTAAGATGTTAATTATGGCGGTTATTAACCTAAGAGATAGAGAAATACAGTGTAAGATTGTTTATTACGGACCTGGTAAAAGCGGTAAAACATCGAGTCTTGTGTACATATATAATATTTTACAAAGCAAGGTTAAGAGCAAGATGGTTATAATAAAAACAGAAGAGGAGAAAACGCTTTTCTTTGATTTTTTTCCTTTGAGTTTGGGAAAAATTCTGGACTTTGATGTGAAGATACAACTTTATACTGTGCCTGGCCAGATAATGTATGCATCTACCCGCAGGTTGATCTTGAAAGGTGTAGATGGAATAGTTTTCGTAGCAGATTCTCAGGTTAAAAAGAAACAAGAAAATATAGAAAGTATTAGAGATTTGGAAGAAAATTTAGAAAATGGAAGGATTGCCTTAAAGGATATTCCATTAGTTTTTCAGTACAACAAAAGGGATTTAGAGAAGCAGGGGGTGAGTCTTGTTTCCATAGAGGATTTGGAATGCGATTTAAATAGTTCCTTTAAGTCCCCTTATTTCCTAACCAGTGCGGTGGAAGGTTATGGTATAACGAACGCACTGAGAACAATTTCTAAACTTACGATTCAGTATGTGAGTAATAAATTTACAAGATCGAGAATCACTAAGGAGGATATGCATGCCAGAGGATAAGATAGGAATTGATTCGGGAGAATTTGAGAAGGAAGCTTTTTCTGCCATAGACGATCTTTTGCCTGAAGAACCTGAAAACAAAAAACAGGCTGAGCAAACTGAGGATTTTGATCCTTTAACAAAGTTAGATAAAATTTTATTGAGCTTAGATTGGGAAATTAGTGAATCAACCGTAAAAGAGTTTCTTGATACAGTTGAAAAATTGAAGCAAGTTTATCCGGATGAGGCAAATTATGCTTTGCTTTCTATGATGAGCAGTCTTGTGAAATTTCTTAGCATTGCCCGTCATCTATCTCCTCCAGGAACGATAAAACTTATAGAAAAAGTAGCCGATGTCTTTAAGGAGATAAACACCTCTACATTATCTCTTGAGGAGAGACAGTTGAAGGTGAAGCAAGTTTATGATGATTTTTTGCCTTTTAAGAAAAAGATAGGGGAAGCGAAAAGAGAAAAGGCAGAGATTTCTCCGATATCAGATAAGGAGATTTCTGATCTAAAGGCAGAGGTTTTTGCCTTTAGGGAAAGTTTTGATCAAATACAGTCTAAATTATCCCAAATTATGAATGTTTTCAATGCTCAGAATGGTATTTTAGAGAATCTAAAGGTAAAGAGTGAGAATTTTTCTTCTCAGCTTGCAAAGATAATGGAAGAAATAGCCGGAATTGATATTGGTATGAAAGAAATAGAAAAAACTGTTTCGCCTTTATCGAGGGTGTTGATTGCTTCTATAGATGGCCAGCTGATTGCTTTTCCTGAGAGGTGTGTGGCTAATGTTTATAAAATTTCATCAAGTAAAGCGAAGGAAATTAAAAAAAGAGACCGTATAAGTTTAGGCGAAATAAAATCTTTTTGGAGGAGATTAAGAGCAGGCATAAAAGGAAGTCTTTCTAAATTAAAGGAAAAGGAACTGGTGGAATTAGAAGTGCCTGTTTTGAAATCACCAATGGGAGAATTCTTTGCCATGGAAGAGTGTGTTTATAAAGCTCTTGTTCTTCTGGAAGAAGGGGAGAAGTATGGACTGTTGTTGTTGGACAAGGCTTTTTCTCGTAAGGCAATTAGTCCTTTGTCCGGAAGAAAAGGACAAAAAGAATGGATATATAAGATAATAGAAATGCCAAAAGGAGGAGAAGTCCCCTTGCTTGATGTGGCAATTTTATTTAAAGGGAATTAAAAAGTGAAGCTAAGGAGCTAAGGATGGCAAAGATAACGGAATTAGAAACATGCAAAGCCCTACTTTCAGAAACATGGCTTTCTGCATATGATGAAATGGCAATATCATTTTTAGGAAAGAATGCAAAGATATTTCTTCAACAAGCATATATAAGAGCAGCAGAAAACTGGATAAAGGTGATGGATGAAAAATACAGTTTGAAAGTCAATAGGGATTGTAAAACTTTAAAAGAAGCAGTGGAAAGTTACATCAATCTTGGTGTAGATGGTGGGCTTTTCAAGGATAGCTCGGATTTTGTTTTAAAAGAAATAGATGACAAATGCGCATTAAAAATTATTGTAAAAAAATGCCCATATGTGGATGCATGTTCGTTTCTCTTAAAGGAAAGGAATTTTGGTGAAAAGAATATAGCTTGTCCCAGGATAGGCTGTTTCCGGGGAGCGGCGGAATTTTTACTGGGTAAAAAATGCGGATACAAAATAATGAAGGTTTCTCCGAACGAAGGATGTGAGGGTTCTGTGTATGACATTACAGGTGCCTGCAAAGATAAAATATTAAAATATTTTAAATAAGGAGAAAAAAATGGCAAAAACAGAAGATATGGTAAAAGTACTCAAGGATTTGGGTTCATCTACTCCTGGAGTGGAAGCTTCGGCGGTGGTTAGTTTGGATGGTTTCGTTATCGCTTCTGCTCTGCCAGCAGATACAGAGGAAGACAGAGTAGCGGCAATGGCGGCGGCTACCCTTTCCTTAGGAGAAAGGAGTGCCGGTGAATTGAATAGAGGCAATTTTGAGCAACTATTTATCAAAGGTGATAATGGTTATATAGTTTTGCTTTCTATTGGCGCAGAGGCAATCTTGATCGTTTTGGCTCGTGCCGATGCAAAATTAGGGTTGATATTTTTGGATACCAAGAGAACAGCAGAGAAAATTGAGAAACTCTTGTGATAAATTGAGGTGAAGGACTTGTTTTCAAATAGTGATTTTGACCTACCGGTTGATGTAAGCTTTTTAGGCAAGAAAGAAGATGAGCAAGAAGAAAAAAGGGAAGAAGATATTTCGCATGAGATGCAAAAAGTGGAGGAGCTTCTAAAAGGTTTTCTTGAAGACAAACCTACTTCAGGTATATTTTCAAAACCTGTTTCACTAAGTTCTGTGTCAGAGATTGTTCCTCTTGGAGAACTGCATATTCCTGAGGATGAAATGAAATCCATAGTGGAAGAAGTTGTGGAAACCAAGAATAGAGTTTTTATTAGAGAAATCGAGGAGCTAATTGATAAAAAGGTTGAAAAAGCCATAGAAAAATGGTTAAAAAAGGCTTTCAAGGGCACATAGAAGGTGTACAATTAGAGGATTTGTTGCAGATGCTGTGTCAAAGTTATTCCTCTGCAGAACTAAAGATTAGCAACAGTTTAAAGGATTCCGTTGTTCAGTTAATAGATGGTGAGGTTAGCTATGCTTCATGTGGGGAGAAGAGTGGCGAGGAAGCACTTCTTGATGTTTTGACATGGGAAGGTGGTGAGGTTGATATAACTTCTTCCTTTGTTTCCAAGGATAGGAATGTGCATTCTGGATGGATGGAATTGCTTTTGGAAAGTGCGCGTGCATATGATAAACGGAGAGCAGAGAAGAAGAAAGTAGAACGCAAAAAAGAGGTAATCTCAAGGGAGCAGGTTGGCGGGGCGAAGGAGTTAAATAAAGAGATGTTTTATAAACATTTAGATGAAGGTTGGAATTTTTTTCGGAAATCTGATTATGAAAGAGCCTTGCAAGAGTGGGAGGTAGCTTACGGGTTGGACCCTAACGATAAGGCAATTCGTTTTAATTTGAAGAAGATAAAAGAACTTATTGGAAAAAAATAAATGGCTGTTTCTAAGGCTAAGATTATTGACTATATTTTATCTAAGTTATTTACAGTTTGTCCTTATATTGATACAGCTGTAGTGTGCGATTATGATGGACTTCTCATGGGAAGTATGAGCAGAGTGCCGTTTGAAGCAGAGACTGTGGGAGCTATTTCTTCTTCGGTTTTTCACAATGCAGATAGGGTTGTGTCTGAACTTAAAGAGGGTAATCTGGAAAATATAATTATAATAGGCGAAGATGGCTATGTATTGGTGATTAAAGTGTTAGATTTTGCTATGTTTGCTGTTGCTTCTACTGACAAAACAAAACTTATTGAAAGTTATGGACCTGCCTACAAGGCGGCCTTGTCTATTTCTTTATTGAAAAAGGTTGTTTGAGATGGATATAGAGAAGGCTTTAAAAGATGAGATTGATAACATTTTTGCTTCCGATTACACTCTGGATAAGGTTGAGAAAATAATCCATAGGGTACATAGGAGTGTATCAAGGGATGCTTTTTTAATTGTGAAGTTAGGAGAGGATGTAATGTCTCTTCTTATCTCTCAGATTGATGGTGTCTATCACATTTCTATGGAGACGACCTCTCTTTTATTTGAGGAGAAAAAGCTTGAAAAGGACGGAAAAACATACAGGTTGTCTGGACAACTGCCTTACAGTTACCAGCAAATGTTCCATTTGTCTGAATACAGTTCTCTTGCTGAATCTGATGAAAAGTATTTAGTTCTCTTTGAAACGAGGAATAAAGAGGCGAAAATTCTGATATGCGATGAGCTTTTAGGGCGGACAAATTTGCCGGTAGATTTTGGGGAAAAGGATGATGTTACATTTCTAATAAGATTAAAATGTTTGTTTTAATTTAAATATAAGGTTGAAAAAATGCTTATTTTAGATTTAGAGGAATTACAGAAAATAAGTGATTGTATTGAGAAAAACCTGCTTAAAGCTGCTAATGCGTCTGGTGTTTTGCTGATTGATATGGGAGGAAATGTAATTGTCGATGTAGGTTTTGAGAATGTAGATGTGACATCTTTGGCTGCTTTATCTGCAGCCAATTTTGCGGCAATGTCGGAAATTGCCAAATTAATTGGAGAAACAGAGTTTTCTCTTCTCTTTCACAAAGGAAAGCAGGACAATATCTATTTTACTAAAATGGGCAGATCATTTATTTTAGTTACTGTTTTTGGAAATGATATTTCTTTAGGATTGATGAGACTTAAAGTTTCCGATGTAAAAAGGGGAATTGAAGAAGAAATTGTTTCAGGAAAACTGAAAGAAATATTTTAACCTTTTATCGATAGGCCTGAATTTCATTGATTTAGTGTTTCCTTTTTGTTAAATTGAATTTCATATGGCTGAAAGGAAATTTGTAAGCATAGGCAGCAAAATAACAGCAGCAAGTGTTTCTGTAATACTTATCTCTGTAATAGTGTTATTTTTTATCTCAGTGGTAGGTCTTATATATTTTAAAAATAGTGCTCTTAAGGAAACGGAGACAACATTTGAAAAGCAGATTAAGGAATCCTTGGAATGTAAAGCTGCTGCTTTAAGCACGAAGATAAAAATAACAGTAAGAGATAAGATTTGTGCAGTAGGAGTTATAGGTGAATGTTTAAAAAACAGAGTGTGCATGTATACAAAGACGAAGAATCCCTCATTTATTGAGGAAATGAAGGACAAATTTCCTTTTTTCCATGACAGAATTGGGGCAAGATGCATTGCTCTCTATACCAAAGAGGGACTCATACTTAAATATCCCTTAAAAAAACCTATTATTTCCATCACACCAGAAAAAATAGAAACCACCTGTCAATCAGAGGAAGGATGTTTTATTGATTTTCATATAAATGAAGATGGTGAGATATCTTACAGTGTAACTGTTCCCATTATTTGTAGAGGGAGATTTGTTGCTGTATTGTTTGTGGATTTTGATCCTGATGATATGTATGCTATTCTACAAGCGGAGCAGCCCGAGGAGCGTTCTGAGATCTATGCCTGGATGATAAACAAAAAGGGAATACTTATCTTTGACCCACCAACAACCGCTCATGAATTGATAACATTGAAGGATAATGTGGATATATCAAGTCCAAAGGAAGGGGAAGCGCTGGCGAAAATTGTAAAAAATCATATTCTTAAGGGAGAAACAGGCTCTTCCCGGTATATATTTAGAGGAATAGACAAGTTTGTAGGATATAGTTATATAAAAGAGACAGGGTGGGGAATAGGTTTAACCTATCCTACAAAGGAACTTTTCGTTCCTATTAATGATTTAAAGGAAAATATCAATAATCGCATTATTCTCATCTTGGTGGTAATTAGTTTGTTTAGTATTTTCATTATTTTTGTTGCAGTGGCGGTGAGTTTCTGGTTATCAAAGAGATTGGTTAAGCCTGTACTGGAAAGTATAGATACGATCAACCGTATTATTGAGGGAGATATTTCTCGAAGATTGGAAGCAAAGCATAATGATGAAATTGGAAAATTAGCGGAAGCGGTGAATAGATTGATGGATTCGGTAGCCCGACAACTGAGGGGGAAGGGTTGATTCTTGAGGCGCGAGGTATCAGGAAGTCTTTCTTTGCTTACAAAAAGAGATTTTCGGTTGTAAAAGATGTAGACATATATGTGGAAGACGGAGAAAATGTTTCTATAGTTGGGGAATCGGGAGCCGGAAAAACAACACTTGTTCATTGTTTATCTTTTTTAGAAGAGTATGACGGAGGGCAAATCTATTTTAAAGATAAACTGATAGATAAGAATAGCATTCATGTTTTGAGAAACAGGATGCAAATAGTATTTCAGAATTTTTCTGCTTCTTTAGATCCGAGAATGAGTATAAAGAAGATAATAGCGGAGCCGTTGAGGATAAAAGGGTTATCTCATTCGTATATAGAGGAAAAAATCGAACAGGTGATAGAAATTGTGCATCTTCCAGGACATGTGCTTATGAGAAAGAAGAGCAGTCTAAGCGGCGGAGAAATGCAGCGGGTGGCTATTGCAAGGGCCTTGATAAGTTCACCTGAGCTTGTAATATTTGACGAAGCTACATCGGCTCTGGATACCTCCACTCAAGCGATTGCCCTCAATCTGTTGATAGATTTAAAAATGAAATTTCCGTTGAGTTATTTATTTATTACCCATGATTTGACCTTGGCTAAGTTTATTACGGATAGAATATATGTAATGTATAGAGGAAGAATTATAGAAGAAGCTCCTACAGAAGAATTATTTAAGCATCCCTTACATCCTTATACTATGTTACTCAAGGAGGGAATTTTTGGACAGATGACACAGATTCGTGAGGGAAATAGCAAAAATGGATGCGAATTTTACCCATTTTGTCGGTGGGCAACAAAGGAATGCCAGGAACATCTTTCTCCTGTAAAGGAAGTAAATACTAAACACTTTGTGAGATGTTTTCTTTATAATTAAAAATTTATGAAAAAATGAAATACGGAGAAGAAGTCATTTTACAAAATCAATTAGAAGTGTGGGAAAATAGTTTTTCAGATAAAGATTATAAGATCCACATAGAGTTTTCTGAGTTTACTTGTTTGTGTCCTCATTCCGGTTATCCGGATTTTGCTACTATAAAGATAACCTATATCCCGGATAGACATGTGGTTGAACTGAAATCTCTGAAATTATTTTTAAATAAATACAGGGCATGTTATATTTCTCATGAAAATGCAACAAATGAGATATTTGACGCTTTGTATAATATTTTAAAGCCTAAGTACCTGCAGGTGGTGGGGGATTTTAATCCTCGGGGGAATGTAAAAACGGTAGTTGAAGTAAACAGTGAAATGCTTAGGAGAAAAGATGAATGATGCAATTTTTGTAGAAGAGATTGAGTGTGGAAACTTGTGGCATGATCTTTCAAGAGAAGAGTTAAGCATGATGGCAGATAGAGCTTCTATAGACAATAACTGGGGCATTACTGTTTATCGCACCAATGTAAAGTCTCGCAGCGCAAAGTCTACCTATATAGTGAAGAGTATTACACCAGAAATAGAACGAGAATTAAAAGCAGTAAGGGATTATTTGAAAGGAACGGATGTAATATTGGTAAAGAAAGATATTTGTCAGAATACTAAAGGTAGATTCAGTGTGAATTTTTTTGTTACCAGAGAATATGCTCGTTTGGCACATATGTTTAATAATAATTTTTTTGAGCCTCATGACAAAGATGCGGATCCGGATATTATACTTGTCCAGGTGCCAGAGTGGAAAGAAACCAAGATATACATATATCCTACAGAAGACGGGAGGGTATTTACATTTTGTTTGGGATCTGATTACTATGGAGAAACGAAATGTCTGGCATTGAGATCTGCTCTATATTTGATGAGGGAATATAGAAACGGATTGGGAATGCACGCCGGGGGAAAGTTATATAGATTGAGAATGGGTGAAGAGATAAAGCGTTTTGGTGTTCTTATTTTTGGTTTAAGCGGTACCGGTAAAACCACGATAACCTTGAATGATCATGGACTAAAGTCGCCAGAGGGGATATCTATAAAACAAGATGATATTATGCTGTTACGCAATGATAGTTTTGCCTATGGCACTGAAAATATGTTTTATATAAAAACAGACAATGTAACCAGTCAACCTTATCTATTCTATGCTACACAGGTGCCGGGTGCTATAGCGGAGAATGCATGGGTAGATGATGAAGGAGAGATTGATTTTGATAACTGGACGATTACTACAAATGGCAGATGTATTATTCCTCGATATGTTATTCCACATACAGAGAATGATGTAGACTTGCCTCGTACGGATTTTATTTTTTTCAACACTCGAAGACATGATCTTCCTCCTCTGGGAAGGTTTGTATCTCCAGAGCAAGCGGCATGTTATCTTATGTTAGGTGAGTCATCTATCACCTCTGCAGAAGACCCTGCCAGAGTGGGTGAATCGAAGAGGGTGGTAGCGTTTAATCCTTTTATTATAGATAATCCTCACAAGGAAGGGAACAAATTTTATGAGATATTGAAGAAAAATCCGCATATAAAGGTATTTCTCATAAATACAGGATTTGTGGGAGGAAAGGAAGGGGTGAAGATAAAACCGCAGGATACGATGAATTTGATAGTGGATGCGTTGTCGGAAAATGTTGAATGGCAATTTGATCCTGTTTTAGGTTATGATGTGGTAAAAAGCTCAAGGCGAATAGAGATAGAGAAATTTGATCCTTATAGAATTTACGGCAGAGAGACTTATAAAGGAATCATAGACAAGCTGTTTGAAGAGCGGAGGCGGTGGTTATCACAGTTTGAAGGTTTGCTTCCAGAGATTGAAAAGGCCTTGCGGTAGGAGGAGTGATGAAAATAGTATTACTTATTCATGATGGATTTGAAGATTTAGAATATTTTGTGCCTAAGTATGTTCTTGAGGTTTCGGGATATGAAACACTTACCGTGGGAATAAGGGAAGGAAAGGAATGTAAGGGAAAATGGGGATTGACAGCGAAGGTGGAAAAGGTAATTACAGATGTTCAAGCCTCAGACATCGAAGCCATTATTGTTCCTGGAGCTTATGCACCGGATAAGTTGAGGAGGTATACTCCTGTTTTAAAATTGGTTAAAGATGCTTATGAAGCAGGAAAACTTGTATGTATGAGTTGTCATGGAGGACAGGTAGGCATCTCAGCCAACATTGTGAAGGGTCATCATGCTACAGGTTCATGGGGAATTAAAGATGATCTAATAAATGCTGGTGCTATATATGAAGACAAATCCTGTGTGGTAGACGGGAACATCATATGGGCGCAAGGGGTGCACAATTTGGTAGAATATTGCCAGGAAATTTTAAAATATTTAAAACGAATATAACTAATCTTGCATAGAGGATAAATTAATGGTGGAAATGGCTGCTTATAATCCTGATTTTGAAGAAGAAATATACAATATGTGGGAAGAGAAGAATTTTTTCTGCCCAAAGACAGATGAGGGAAAAGAGAACTTTTGTATTGTAATACCACCTCCTAATGTCACTGGTATTTTGCACATTGGCCATGCCTTAAATGAGACCTTGCAGGATATTCTCGTAAGGTGGAAGAGAATGCAAGGATATAATGTTTTGTGGCTTCCGGGGACGGATCACGCAGGTATTGCTACACAGAATGTAGTGGAAAGGGAATTGAATAAAGAGGGGATTTCACGCTTTCAGATAGGCAAGGAAGAGTTTATAAAAAAAGTGTGGGAATGGAGAGAGAAATATGGAAATAGGATTATTGGACAGGTAAAACGGTTGGGCGCATCCTGTGATTGGTCGAAGATGCGTTTTACAATGGATGAAGGCCTGTCTCGTTCAGTTAAAGAGGCATTTGTAAAACTTTATGAAGAAGATTTGATATATAAAGGTAACTATATTGTAAATTGGTGCCCGCATTGTCTTACTGCATTATCTGATTTAGAGGTGGAATATAAAGAGGAAAATGGAAAGCTCTATTACATTCTTTATCCATTTAAAAATAGAGAGGGTGGGCTTGTGGTTGCTACAACCAGGCCTGAAACGATGTTTGGTGACACCGCGGTTGCCGTTAATCCTAAGGATGAGAGGTACAAAAGGTTTATCGGAGAAGATGTGGTTTTGCCTATAAAGGAAAGGGTTATTCCTGTTATCGGAGATAGTTATGTGGACACCTCTTTCGGTACGGGGGCTCTGAAGATTACACCTGCTCACGATGCAAATGATTTTTTGGTAGGAAAAAAACACAACCTAAAAGAGGTAAATGTGATAGATGAAAAGGGGTTTATGAACGAGGAAGCTGGTGTATTTGCAGGTATGGATAGAGATGCCTGCAGAAAGGCATTAGTGGAAAAACTCCATGAAAAAGGGTATTTAGTGAAGGCTGAAGATTACAATCATGCAATAGGACATTGTTATAGGTGTAATACGCCAATAGAACCTAAAATTTCAGAGCAATGGTTTTTGAAGATGAAACTGTTAGCTAAAAAAGCAATTCGTGTGGTAAAAGAGGAAAAGATAAATTTTATACCTGAGAATTGGAAAAATGTTTATTTTGAATGGATGAACAATATAAGGGATTGGTGTATTTCGCGGCAGATTTGGTGGGGGCACAGAATTCCTGCTTACAGATGCACAGATTGTGGAAAGTATAATGTTTCTATAGATAAACCTGAGCAATGTAAGTGGTGCGGTGGAAAGAGTTTAATCCAGGAAGAAGATGTATTGGATACATGGTTTTCTTCTGCCCTATGGCCATTTTCCACATTAGGATGGCCAGAGAAGACGGATAGTTTAAAGAGATTTTATCCTACCAGTGTTTTGGTTACGGGTTTTGATATTATTTTTTTCTGGGTAGCAAGAATGATAATGATGGGTCTTCACTTTATGGACGATGTTCCTTTTAAGGATGTTTATATTCATGCATTGGTGAGAGATGAACATGGGCAGAAGATGAGCAAAACAAAAAACAATGTTATAAATCCTATGGATACAGTGAGAAAATCTGGAGCGGACGCCCTGAGGTTTACCTTGACCGCACTTGCCGTCCAGGGAAGAGATATTAAGCTTTCTGAAAAACGTATTGAAGGCTATAGATACTTTATGAATAAAATTTGGAATGCCTATAAATTTATTGCTATCAATACAGAAGATTATGTTTTTAAAGGAAAACCCGATTCTCTTGATGCAGCATCACAATGGATAACAAGCAGATTTTATAGGACCGCGGATATGGTAAATAAATATTTGAAAGATTATAAATTCAGTAGCGCTGCTCTTTGTGTGTATCAATTTGCATGGCATGAGTTTTGTGATTTTTATATAGAGATGAGTAAAATATCTTTAAGGAAAAAAACGGGAAGGTATAGTACGCAGTTTGTTTTGCTTGAGGTTTTTGAAGCTGTTTTGCGTCTTTTGCATCCCTTTATCCCGTTTGTGACCGAGTATCTGTGGCAAAAATTGCCTAACAAGAAAGGAGAAAGTATAATGGTTAGTTCTTATCCCCAAAAAGAGGATGAGTATATACTGCCCGATGTGGAGAAAAAGATGGGAGTAATTATTGATTTTTCTAAAGCTGTGAGGAATATTAGAAGTGAAAACCTTATTCCGCCATCCAAGAAGCTGAATGTGTATTTTAATGTTTTGGATAGTAAAATAGGAGAAGTTGTTAAGGAGTACAGAGAATATATAGGTGTTTTGGCTGGTGTTTCTCGAGTTACTATAAGTAAAGAAACGCCTAAGGGGGCTTGTTTTTCTCAACCTATGATGTATGGAGATGTGCATGTATCTATGGAAGGGATAGTAGATAAAGAGAAGGAAATAAGCAGATTGAAAAAGCAGTTAGAAAAATTGAGTAAAACGATGCAATTTTTAAACAAGAAATTGTCAAACAGAGAATTTCTTTCTAAAGCACCGGAAGATCTGGTAGAATCAAAGAGAAAAGAGTACAATGATGCGATCTTGCTTTATCAAAAGCTGCAAGAGCAAATAGAGAGGGTTGAAAGTATATGATACGGTTTTTCTTTTTATTTTTATTATTCATGTTGTCGGCGCCTGTTTTTGCAGGTTCTTTTGAAGATATAGCAAGAGATGTTTCCTCAAAAATATTACCTCAGCATGGTTTGGTAACAAAGGTAGGGGAAGAAATGATAGAGCTAAACAAAGGCAGGAGTAGTGGTTTGTTTGCCGGTGAGACATTGTTTATCTATCGGCCTATGGGTGCAGTGAAAAATCCTTATAGTGGTGAGGTTTTTCAGGCAAGAAAGGGATTAGCGTATGCCATCGTTACAGATTTGAGAGAAGACGGCGCTTGGGCAAAGATTATTGGAGGGGCAGAGGAAAAAAGAAAGCGTATTTTAGGCATAATACCCAAAGGATTTAGAAATGTTGTTGCTCAGATAAAGATAGGAGATAGGTGGCAAGCGGGAACAACTACCATAAAGGTGGGCATAGTGACGCGGAAACCCATTGTTTATAAAAGGTTAAAAGAGGCATTGGAAAAAACTGATAAATTTTATGTGGTAGGTGCTGATGAATTTCAGATTGCTCTGACTGCTGAAAAAATAGTTGACTTAAATAATAAAGAGAATAGAGCAACTATAGGAAGGGCGTTAGATCTTGAGATGCTGTTTTTTGTGAATGTGGAAGGCAATAAAGATGTAAGTTGCCGTGTTTTCTCCGGTTACGATGGCAGGAGGATTGCTCGCTATGGGTCTGTGTTGAATAAAAAATTAGTATCAAGTGAGGCGAAATCTTCTATTCCCGTGCAAAATCTTGTTCCTTCTTCATTGAAGTTGAAACCGCGTTTAACCTTTTATGAAAAGGCCTTAAATACAGCAGGCCTTTATGCTCCATTACACATACCGTCTTCTACGCCTACTCTTGAACTTATTGCATCTTCAAGTCTACGCGCTCTAAGTACAGCCTTTTATATAGGAGATATAGATAATGATGGCAAAATAGAGATTGTAGTGGCTCTTGGTAGAAAAGTTGTTGTTTATCATTTTAACGGAGATAGTTTCACTACTGTTATGTCCTTTTGTCATGGATGGAACATATTTAATATAGATTGTGCTGATATAGATAATGATGGATTAAAAGAGATATTTTTTTCAAGCTTTGATCGGTTTGGGAATCTGTCTTCATTCATCGGTCGTATAAAAGGAAACAAGTTTTGTCTCATTAAAGACAAAATCCGTTATTATATAAGAACATATAAAGGATCCGAAAAGTTAATGATGCTTGCCCAGAAATCCGGTGTTACTCGTCCCTTTTACGGTGGATTATATGAGATAAACGAAAACGGTAAGATAAAAGAGAAGAAGGAGCTACCAATTTCTCCTCGTAACTTGTTTGATTTTTACAAAATTGATGGGAAAATCGTTTATTTAGACAAAAGCGGCAGGTTGGTTGTGTATGACCAGGGAGAAAAGAAAATTTTGTATATGACAGAAATGTCGTTTGGCAGAAACTTAAGACCTATAGAAAAGTATGAAGGGCATCCTGTAGTGGTATCCAAAGCTTTAATTGTGTTTAAAAAGGAAGGTAAAATTTATGCGATGGTAATAAACAATGTTAGAGAAAGCTCGGTATCTTTGCGCACCGAGAAGTTTTTCGGTGGTAATATAAAGATATACGAAATCGGTGATAAGTGCTTTCGCATGGTTTGGACTTCAGGAGATACAGCAGGGAGAATTAGCGGTTTTGGTAAGATAGGTAGTACAATAATTACTGTAAGAGAGATGCCTACACCCGTACTTACCCGCCTTATTAAAGGTGAAAGTGGAGTGGATGTTTTAACTGCGGGAAAAATGAGGCATTAACGCTGCTTGAGCGGAATATTAATATCTAATATTTCCATATTGTCTAATCTGTTCATTTTAACTTCGATGTTTTCCTTGTCAATGTCAACATATTTGGCTATTACTTGCAGTAAATCTTTTTTAAGGTTTTCCATGAATGGAATATTGAGTGTTCTTTCATGAGCTAATACTATCTGTAATCTTTCCCGGGCAACTTTCGAGCTTTTCTCTTTCTTTTTCAATAAAAAATCAAGAATCATTGTGTCCCCTAAATATCTTTAATAATTTGAGGATTCCTTTTTCCTCTTTTATTTCCATGAAATCTATTTTTTCTCCCAGTAATCTACACACGATGTTGTTAAATGCTTTTCCAGTGATAGAGTTTCTGTATAAAATAGACGGTTCTCCTTTGTTGGCATAGGTTATAATATCTTTGTTTTCGGGCACAATGCCTAAAAGAGGAATAGACAGAACCTGAATCACATCGTCTTTGCTCAGCATGTCTCCTCTTCTGGTAAGCTTGTAGCTTATTCT
>JAGMDW010000046.1 GCA_023128455.1 Desulfurellaceae bacterium | reverse complement strand
GCCCTTTCTTTTATTAAAGGTTTTATCTTCTCCTTTATCTCTGCTATGAGATTTTCATATTCTCTTTTCTTTTCTTCTCTCTCCTTGTGTGTACCCAAAAGTATTTCTCTTTGCTGCTCTTTTATTTCCCCCAATGCCATTTTCTCTGCTCCCAATGTTTCTAATTTCAGTTCCAATTCCTTTATCAACTCATCTGTCTTATCTACAGAAACCTCATCTTTAGCTTTTTCCATTAGTTTGTGAGGAAGATACAACGAGGCAATATCCAGGGCATAACTCTTCCCTATTCTTCCATATTCCAGCTCGTATGTAGGGGAAAGTTTTTCTTCATCAAACAAAAACGCCGCTGTTTGTATATCCTTCAGGCGTCTTATAATATTACGAGAATGAGTGGTTACAACATTAAGGCATTTCTTTTGTTTTAAATATTCAATGATCGCCGCAGCTATAGCTTCTCCCTCTTTGGGGTCTGTTCCTGCTCCAATTTCATCCAACAAGAGAAGACTATTTTCATCTGCCTTTTCACATATTTCTTTCATCCTTTTCATCTTTGCCGAATATGTGCTGAGGTTTTCTTCTATACTCTGCTCATCACCAATAGAGGCAAATATATCTTTTATTTCACCTATTCTACCCGCTCGTATGGGGATGGGCAGTGCCACATAACTCATCAGCACAAGCAACCCTATAGTTTTCAAAAACACCGTTTTCCCACCGGTATTCGGCCCCGTCACAATAAGTGTGCAATACGGCTTTCCAATAATAATATTTGTAGCTACAGTTTCTTTCTCATTTTTATACAAAAGCAACGGATGCCTTGCACCATGAAAATCAATTATATTTTCCCTTACAAACTCAGGAAAAGAAGCAGAAAATCTTTTGGCATATAACCATTTTACAACCTGAGTATCTATTTCAGCAACCAATTCTGTGTTTTTTACAATCTTTTTCCGCTCTTCTCTCATCATATTCGTTAAGAACAATAGAATACGGGAAGTTTCTTTCTCTTCTTCTACATTACACCTAAAAAGCTCGTTGTTTTCGTTGTGTATTAGCTCCGGTTCAACAAAATAGCTCATACCGCTATGGGATATATCCACTATTCTGCCCTTCAGATACTGTTTAAAATTGGGTCTCACCAATATGGTATATCTACCGTCTCTGATGGTAACCGTTTTTTCTACGATTACATTATGTAGAATCGATTTCTCTAATAACTTGACTAATTTTTTGTTCGCATTGCTGCGAAATCTTCTTATTTTGTTTCTCAAGTTAAGAAGGCAAGCAGAGGCATCATCTTTTACTCTTCCATCTTTGTCGATAGCTTTTTCTATCTCTTGACAAAGCTCACAGCAAGGATTCAAGCCTCTTTCAATTTCCTTTAAATAAGCTTCCGAATGAGAAAAAAACACTCGCAAAGCATCTATCATCTTTAAGAATTGGGCAATCTTGTACAATTGAATACCACTTAATCTAGATTCTTTGACCTTTTTAACCTCATTTTGTATATCTATGTTTTGAAGAGGGGGAGAGCCTTTGTCATTCAAAAACTCAAACATCTCTTCTGCTTTTTCCTTTTCCTGCTGTGCAAAACCAAGGTCAAATTGAGGATTAAGGTTTTCTATTCTCTGTTTTCCATAGGATGTATGTGCACTCTCGGCCAGCAGAGAAAGTAACTTGTCAAATTCTAAAATATGCAGGACATCTCTCATCTTTTATTGAATAACCCCCTTCTTTTACAGTGTCAAGCTCAACTAATATAAGTATTATTAAAACTATTTGTAATTGACAAAATATATATCCATGCGTAAACTTCACGCATGAAAAAGGATTTCATCTCCATTGCAGATTTTTCCAAAGAAGAAATAAAAGAATTATTAGAGTTAGCTTCTTTTGTAAAGGAAAATATAAGAAAAAAAGACTATAAACCGCTGCAAGGAAAAATATTGGGCATGCTATTCGAGAAGACATCCACACGCACCCGTCTTTCGTTTGAGGTAGGCATGAAACGATTGGGTGGAGATGCCATATTCCTTTCCTCTCAACACACACAGCTCTCTAAAGGAGAAAGCTGGCCGGATACAGCCAGGGTTTTATCCCGATATGTAGATGCAATAATGATAAGGACATTCGAACATAAAAGGATTTTGGAGTTAGCAGAATATGCTACGGTGCCTGTTGTAAATGGACTATCCGATCTACTACATCCCTGTCAAGTTCTCGGAGATATGTTTACCATAAAGGAACATTTTAAAACATTGAATGTCAAAATTT
>JAGMDW010000045.1 GCA_023128455.1 Desulfurellaceae bacterium | reverse complement strand
ACGCAGACAGGTGGATTCCCGCCAAAAGATTGCGGGAATGACACAAATCGCAGATTTGAGCGTAAAAATTCCCTTAAAATTTTTATGACAAAACGCGGCAAGCCGCAGGGTATTAACCCTACTATATGTAACAAAATCAAAAGTTTGTAAAAATTGCTTGAATTTTTATATTTCTCATGTTATCTTGGGTTGTGGAGAATTAAGATGAAGGTTGTTTGTTCGTTTTCTCATACTTATTGGTATTACTTTTATTTTTGGGGCGGGAGTTTACCTGTGTAGGCATTTTTTAGCCGCCTGGTAGGCTCCTTTAGAGCTTGCCAGGCGGTTTTTTTATTTATGGAGGTGTTTTAAATGATCATAATAATGAAGAGAGACTCAACGCAAGAAGATGTAGACAGAATAAGGGAAAAGATCGAACAAATGGGATTCAAAGCCCATATAAGCGTAGGCAAGGAAAAGGTAATTATCGGTATTATAGGTGAAACGCTTGCCAAGAATGACCTGCTGGCTGCATTTTCTTCTGAAAAAGGGGTAGAAGCTGTTCATCCTATATCAAAACCGTATAAGCTGACGAGTAAAGAAGGAAAAGAAAACACAATAGTGGAAGTGGATGGTGCAAAATTTGGGGATGGAAGCTTTACCGTAATTGCCGGTCCCTGTGCAGTAGAAAACAAAGAGCAAATGATAGAAACGGCAAGGGGAGTAAAGAAATGTGGAGGAAAACTTTTAAGAGGAGGTGCATTTAAACCCCGCACTTCACCTTATTCGTTTCAAGGTTTAGGTAAAAAAGGATTGGAATTGTTGAAAATGGCAAAAGAAGAAACAGGCTTACCAATAGTAACAGAGGTGCTCAATCCGAAGGATCTGGATCTTGTTTTAGAATATACCGATGTTTTACAGATCGGAGCGAGAAATATGCAAAATTTCGTGCTTTTGAAGCTTGTGGGACAAGTGGACAAACCTGTAATACTTAAACGGGGGATGGCATGCACAATTACAGATCTTCTCATGAGTGCGGAATATATTCTTGCCGGTGGGAATTCACAGGTAATTCTATGTGAAAGAGGAATGAGAACATTTGAGACTGCTACCAGATTCACACTGGACATCAGCGCAATACCTGTTTTAAAAAAGGAGACGCATCTGCCGGTGATCGTAGATCCTTCACATGCGGCAGGAAAGAAAGCCTATGTGCCGGCATTAGCAAAAGCGGCTGTGGCGGCGGGGGCGGACGGACTCATTATTGAAGTTCATTATAAGCCGGAGATAGCTTTATCTGATGTGGCACAGCAGCTACCCATTGAAGAATTTTGCGGATTGATGGATGAACTTAGAATTCTTGCTCACGCTGTAGGAAAGAAAATGGATTAGATTGATTATTTTCTAAAAGATGCTATTTTAACAATAATGCTTGCGGATGTTCAATCTCGAGAGGACAAGAGGAATATACGAATAGATAAAGTGGGAGTAAAGGATGTAAAGTATCCCATTACTGTATTGGATAGAAAAAGGAAATTTCAATCTACTATAGCAGACATCAATATGTATGTGCTTTTGTCCAGTCAATTCAAAGGAACACACATGAGTAGGTTTATGGAAATTCTGAATGAAAATAGATACGCAGTAGATATAAAAAAGGTGAGATTTATTCTTCACGAGATGAGAGAGAGGCTTAATGCTGAAGAATCGCATGTAGAGATAAGATTTCCTTATTTTTTAGAAAAAGAAGCGCCAGTCACGAAAGCAAAATCCCTTGCTTGTTATAAATGTGGCATAGAAGCATTCAGCGGAAAAAAAGATGACATAACTGTTTTTGCCCAAGTACCTGTTTCCAGTGTGTGTCCTTGTTCTAAAGAGATTAGCTTAAGAGGTGCGCACAATCAGAGAGGTATGGTGACAATTAAGGTAAGATTTAATGAATTGGTGTGGCTGGAAGAACTTATTGAAATAGGAGAGAAAAGTGGTAGCTCGCCTGTTTATCCCCTTTTAAAAAGAGAAGACGAAAAATTTGTCACAGAGTATGCTTACGATCATCCCTATTTTGTAGAAGACATTGCAAGAAATGTCACTCAAGTGCTGGATAAGGACAACAGAATCTTTTGGTATAGTGTAGAAGTGGAGAACTTTGAGAGTATACACAACCACAATGCCTATGCTTATATAGAAAGGGGTTTAAAATAGTTTTTAACAAACGGTAAGTCATAAGAGAGAAAATTGAAATTGGTCGGTCGAAGTCGAGATTCCTCGCATAGCAATATCAATAAGCTTCCATATATAGAAGGTTCAATATTTAAATACTCAAGAAGGGAAGATGTATCTGCTTTGATGAAGAGGGAAACAGAAATTTTACATACCTCAGATTATATAAAATGGGCATTTACTCCTTTGACTGAAATAAAAGGGATAGGAAAAGTAATATTGGATAAATTGAGTAAGAATCGTATAGAGGTGATCTATGATGTTTTGAATGTCATCCCTACTAAATACGATTTTTATCTCCATCTCACCCCCATAGAACAACTGGATGAGGGAACTCATGCTGTAAGAGGCAAGGTTTTAGTGAGAGAAAATAGAAGGATATATTTTTTTCTCAAGATAGACGATGGCACCGGTTTTTTATCCTGCAAATGGTTTAACATTACACCTTTTTTAAGAAAAATTCTGTATTCAATAAAGGTAGGTGATGAGGCGGTTGTTTCTGGAAAGGTTTCGCATTTTGGTATATTTTGGGAAATGCATCATCCTCTAATAGCAAAAGAGTTCAAAAAAAGAATAGATATTACATATCCTGTAATTGGAGGATTAGAATCAAGGAGAATATCTAAGGCTATCAGAGATGCCTTTTCCGAAGCCCCGCCATTCTTTGATTATCTGCCCTATTTTATTATAAGAAAGAGGAAATTCCCATTTTTGAGTGAGATGTTGAGGAATATTCATTTACCAAAAACACCCCCAGAAATTGGAAGTTATAAAAAAAGATTAAGGTACGAAGAGCTATTTTTATTAAACTTAGCCTATCAGAGGATGAAGCAGGAGAATAAAGAGAAAAAGGCAATAACAATAAATATTAATGATAAAGTGCTGCAAATATTGGAATCAAAACTTCCCTTTAAATTAACCCATGCTCAGCAAAGATCATTAAAAGAAATAATTTCTGATTTAAAAAAAGATTATCCCATGATGAGACTTTTACAGGGCGATGTAGGTAGTGGAAAAACAGCTGTGGTGGCAATAGCTGCGGTCTGTGCGGCAAAGAAAGGTTATCAAGTCTCCTTTATGGTGCCCACAGAGGTGCTTGCCGCACAACATTATGAAAAACTTTTGCCGTTTTTTTCTTCTTGTAATGTAAATTGTGAGATATTAGTGGGTTCTACGCCGAAAAGAAAGAGAGAAGAGATATCATCTCTGCTTTCTCAAGGAAAGATAAATATTCTCATCGGCACTCATACTTTATTTCAAGAAGGAATAAGCTTCAAAAACATGGCTCTGACAATAATAGACGAGCAGCATAAATTTGGCGTTGAGCAGAGAAATAGATTGATGAAGAAGGGCATTGCTCCTCATACCCTGATTCTTTCTGCCACTCCCATTCCCCGAACACTGTGCTTAGCTGTATATGGGGATATGGATATCTCCATTATAGATGAACTTCCGCCGGGAAGAAAGAGTGTAAAGAGTTATATGCTGACCAAAAAACGGAGAAAAGAGGCTTACGGATTTGTTTTGGAAGAGGTAAAAAAAGGCAGACAAGCCTATGTGGTTTATCCTTTGATCAGTGAATCGGAAAATGTTCCCAATGTGGATGCGGCAGAGGAAATGTACAAAAAACTAAAGGAGACATATTTTGAAAATATAAGATTGGGATTGCTCCACGGCGATATGAACAGTGATGAAAAGATGAAGGTCAGCGGTCTATTTAGAAAGGGTAAAATTGATGTGCTTATCTCCACAACGGTGATTGAAGTAGGCGTAGATGTGGAGAATGCAACTACTATTATTGTAGAAAATGCAGAGAAATTTGGATTAGCACAACTTCACCAATTGAGGGGTAGAGTAAGAAGAAGCAAGCATCAGTCTTATAGCTATTTTATTCCCGGTGATAATGCATCTTTATTGGCTCGCAGAAGAATAAGTTATCTGTGTTCGATTGATGACGGATTTAAATTGGCGGAGATAGATTTTCATTTAAGGGGAGCGGGTGATATATTGGGAGTAAGGCAGCATGGTATTCTCAATCTCGTTCATACGGATTTGATAAGAGATAGTATAATACTGAAACAGGCGAAAAAGGATGTAGAGATAATGACAAAATACAACTACCCTATCAGCGAAGAATTAATGTATATATTAAAGAAAAAATGGGAGAAAAGTCTGTGTTATCTGTCGATAGGTTAAAGATTTGTGGCGTTCAGTTTAATATTTCCCTGGGTAATGCGGAAAAAAACATAAAGGTTGTGGAAAAATTTTTAACAGGGATGGAAAATAAAGCAGGGCTGGTTGTCTTGCCGGAGCTGTGGTATACAGGTTTTGACTATAAGAATTTACAGAACCATGCGAAGAGAAGTGACTACTTCATAGATTTGGCGAGAGGGTGGTGTCAAAAATTTGGTATATCTTTTTTATCTACTTTTCTTACCTGGGATGACAAAAAAAATGGAGTGTATAATACATTATATCTTATAGATGAAAATGGTAATATATGCGGCAAATACAGTAAGATGTACTTATTTCAGCCGATGGGAGAAGATACGCATTTCTTAAGAGGAGATAAAAATCAGAAAAACATCTTTTCTTTTAAGGGATGGAATATTGCTACCGCTATATGCTATGAGCTGAGGTTTCCTGAGATTATGAGAAAAGCGGCGTTAGATGGAGCAGAGTTGGGAATTATACCCACAGAGTGGCCAGATGTAAGATTAGATCACTGGCTTTCATTGACCAGGGCCAGAGCAATAGAAAATGAGATGTATGTGATGGGGGTAAATGCTTGTGGAAAAACGGGCAAGTGGAATATGGCAGGGCATAGTGTTGTCTATGATCCCTGGGGGAATGTAATATCTTTATTGGATGATAAAGAAGGCATGATATTTGCGGAGATAGACAAGAAAAACATAAGACAGATGAGAAAAAATATACCCAGTGTGAATGATGCTTCAAAATTCAAGTTTTTTCTCAATCAATAGAGACAGTTTTTTTGAAAGATTTAAGATGTAACTTTTTCCTTTATCACTTTCCTCTAAAATATTGATATATTTTTCAGGAATATTAGAAATGCCATAAAAGCTGCCGGCTAAAGCACCGGTCATTGCACCCACTGTATCTGTATCTCCTCCGCACAGAATAGCATTTGTTACTGCTTGCTCAAATTTTTTTGAATACAGGAAACTATAAATGGCACAGGGAACAGATTTTATAGCCATTACACCACATCCATAAACTCGGGAGATATTTTTAGAAATATCAGCTGCATTTAAGTTTTTGTATTTTCCCAACTCTTTGACGATTTTCGTTTTATCAAAATGTTTGCAGATATTTTGAATAAATTTCTGTTTTTCTATTTTTTGTTTATTTAAAGCCATTTTAAAGGAAACAGAAACAGCATAGGCAAACAGAATGGCAGCCTCCACTGCTTCTTTGTCCTTATGGGTTATAATGGAAGAAAGTCTTGCGTTTTCTATCAATGCATTTATATCATTTGCATAGAATAATCCAATAGGAGCAATGCGCATACAACAACCATTGCCAAAGCTATCCGTTCCCACTTCATCCCATCTATAGCCTTTCCGAAGCTTATCCATGATGCCATAGATTCTTCCTCCGTATCCCCTGTATGGTTCAAAGTTTTCTACAAATCTCTGGGCACAATAGGCAGGGTCAAACCCATTTTTCTCAATCAATGTTTCTGTAATGCCAATCATCATCTGGGTATCGTCAGTATATCTACCTTTGAAAAATATTATGTCTTCTTTTGTTATGTTTCTGTATCCTTCAAAGGGCATGCCCAAGGTATCCCCAATAGCCAGTCCTAATAAACAACCGCTAACCTTATCATAGATTGAATTTTGCATTTTTCTCCCTTTATGTTAATATTTAC
>JAGMDW010000044.1 GCA_023128455.1 Desulfurellaceae bacterium | reverse complement strand
CAAATCTGTGATTTGGCCGTAAAAATTCTATAGGAGGTTTTTATGGCACATAAAAAGGGAATGGGCAGTAGTAGAAATGGAAGAGATAGTGTTGGTAGAAGACTGGGTGTAAAGAGAGGAGACGGTCAAGAGGTGAAATCAGGCGAGATAATAGTAAGACAAAGAGGAACAAAATTTCATCCGGGGGAGAATGTAAAAAGAGGGAAAGATGATACATTATTTGCTACTCAAGAGGGGAAAATAAAATTTCTCACCAAGGGAGATAGAAAGTATGTCAGTGTTGCCCCATAGATGTTTATAGATAGAACAAAGATATATGTAGAATCAGGTGCTGGCGGCGATGGTGTTGTTAGTTTCCGCCGGGAGAAGTTTGTGCCCAAGGGTGGGCCAGACGGCGGTAACGGAGGTAAGGGGGGGGATGTAGTAATCTGCAGCCGAAAAAATGTCAACACTCTTTATCATTTTAAATTTAAGCATTTTTTTAAAGTTAAAAACGGGGAAAATGGCGGTTCTAATAATAAAACGGGAGCAAACAGCAGGGATGTGATAATAGATGTACCATTGGGGACAGTAGTCAAAGAAGGAGACAATCTTTTACACGATTTTCTAAAAGAGGAATGTGTTGTTGCTGTTCGTGGCGGGAAAGGTGGAAGAGGAAACGCAACCTTTAAAAGTGCTACTAATAGGACGCCGCGCATTAGTGAAAAAGGCGGGGAAAGAGAACAAAAAGAGCTGTCTTTGGAGCTAAAACTCATCGCCGATGTAGGATTAGTGGGATTGCCTAATGCGGGGAAATCCACATTCTTAAGTGCTATCTCTCGAGCCAAGCCCAATATTGCTCCTTATCCATTTACTACACTTAGTCCTTATTTAGGTTATGTGACATATAAAGAAGATGATTTTATTGTTGCTGATATTCCGGGCATTATTGAAGGGGCGAGCAAAGGAAAGGGATTGGGTTTAGAATTTTTGAAACATATTGAGCGGACAACACTTCTTCTATTGATTATTGATGCTTCTAATGGTTTTGAGGAGATAAAGAAAACATATAATATTCTAATTACAGAAATGAAAAATTACAGTGAAAAGTTGTCGCAAAAGAAGAGCTGTGTGGTTTTGAACAAAATGGATTTGGTAGAAGAAAAAAACATAGGGGATAGAATAAAAAGAGAGATACAGTGTGATGTTTTTTCCATAAGTGCATTAAAAAAACGGGGGATTGAACAAGTTTTAGAATGGATATACAGTCAAAGAAAATAGTTGTTAAGATAGGCAGTTCTGTTATCGTTCAAGAAGATAAGATAGATAGAAGGTGTTTGGCTAATTTAGTTGGGGATGTGGCATATTTAATAAAAGAAAAAGACAAAGATATAGTTATTGTGTCCAGTGGTGCGGTAGCATGCGGTATTTTCTCTGTAGGCTCAAAAGAGGTACCTGTAGATATAGTAAAAAGGCAGGCATTCGCCTCTATCGGCCAGGTGGAATTGATGAAGCTCTATCAGGAAATGTTTTATTCTTACAATTTGCATGTTTCACAGGTACTTATTACCGCTGATGATATATACAATCGCAGGAGATACCTTAATGCGAGAAATACAATAACTCTCCTATTGAATTGGAATATTGTTCCCATAGTGAATGAAAATGATACGGTGGTAATAAAGGAATTGAAATTTGGAGACAATGATAACCTTTCCTCATATATCACCGGTCTTATAGGAGCGGACACACTCATTGTTCTCACTGATGTAGACGGACTTTTTACGGCTGATCCTAAAAAGAAGAGTGCAAAGTTTTTGCCGGTTGTTGAGTTTTCACAGAAAGGAAAGATAGAAAAGTTTGCTTTCGGTTCTATGAGGTTTGGTTGTGGGGGAATGGAAAGTAAGGTGGAGATGGCATTTAGAATGGCTGAAGAAGGCAAGATGACCGTCATTGCCAACGGTAAAAAAGAAAATATTCTAAGAAAGATCTTGAACGGTGAAGCGAGATGTACGACCTTTGTTCCCAAACAGAATAATCTTACATCAAAAAAAGTATGGTTAAGAACTACATTACAAAAGGGAGAAATATTTATTGATGAAGGAGCAAGAGAGGCAGTTTGTGAGAAGGGGAAGAGTCTTCTTCCTTCTGGTATAGAGAAAATAGAAGGAATTTTTGAACGGGGAGACACGGTAGATGTTGTATATAATGGGAAGATTATAGCCAGGGGTATAGCCAATTATAGTTCTCAAGAGATAGAGATGATAAAAGGACTGCATTCAAAAAAGATTGAATCCGTCATTGGATATAAATATTCCGATGATGTTGTGCATAGAAATAATATGGTGCTTATGGGAGAAGAAGATGCTTGAACAAATGGTGAGAGATATAGCTAAAAAAGCAAGAGAGGCAAGTTTTTACCTGGCAAATGTAAGCACAGAGAGAAAGAATGAGGCGTTAAATATTGCGGCTCAGCTTATTGATGAAAAAAGAAGAGAAATAAATGAGGCCAATAAAGAAGATGTAAAAGAGGCCGAACAAGAAGGTGTTTCCAAAGCGTTTATTGATAGACTTACCCTTACTGAAAAGAGAATCAACGGCATGATCAAATCCTTGAATGAAGTGAGTGTGCTGGAGGATCCTGTAGGAACTATTATTCGTGGATGGAAAAGACCAAACGGTTTACAAATTTTACAGATGAGAGTGCCCATTGGCATAATTGGTATCATCTATGAATCCAGACCAAATGTGACCGTGGAGGCATCAAGTCTGTGTTTAAAGGCAGGCAATGCTACAATCTTAAGAGGAGGAAAAGAAGCTATCAATTCAAATCGCATACTTTACAGCATATTGAATGAGGCTATAGAAAAAGCAGGATTGCCTGAAGGGTGTATTGGTTTTATTGATTCGGTGGATAGAAAAGCTATAAAATATCTTATTCGGATGAGTGGTTTGGTCAACCTCATCATCCCCCGAGGAGGAGAAGGGCTCATCAATTTTGTAACAGAAAACGCTACCGTTCCTGTAATCAAGCATTACAAAGGTTTGTGCCATACATATGTGGATGAATTTGCTTCTCTTTCTATGGCAGAAGAGATTGTGTACAATGCAAAGGTGCAGAGACCAGGCGTGTGCAATGCCATAGAAACATTGCTGGTGCATAAAAATATCGCTGGGAAGTTTTTGCCAAAGATGGCAAGAAAACTGCAGGAAGCAGGCGTTGAAGTCAGAGGATGTGAAAGAACGAAAAAGATAGTTTCTCAAATAAAAGAGGCAGAGGCGGAAGATTGGGATACGGAGTATTTAGATCTTATCCTTTCTATAAAGGTTGTTGATGATATGGATGAGGCTATTGAGCATATAAACAAACATGGATCTCAACATTCAGAAGCAATTATTACTGAGAATTACGAAAGAGCAATGGAATTTTTGTATAGGGTAGATGCGGCAACCGTGTATGTGAATAGTTCTACACGCTTTACCGACGGTGGTGAATTTGGTATGGGCGCAGAAATAGGTATTAGTACGGACAAGATACACGCTCGAGGACCGATGGGGCTGCCAGAACTCACCATCTATAAGTATGTAATATTGGGCAGCGGGCAAATAAGGAAATGAGAATAGGTATTTTTGGTGGTACTTTCAATCCCGTGCATTTAGGACATCTGCGAGTAGCGTTGGATGTGAAAGATGTGTTTTGTTTGGATAAGATATTATTTGTTCCTACTGGCATACCCCCCCACAAGAAAGATGATGTTGCCCCTATCCACGATCGGATGAATATGTTAAGAATTGCAGCAGCCGATGTGTCGGATTTTGAGGTATCTGATATTGAAGCGCATAGAAATGGTATTTGCTATGCAATAGATACGGTAAGAATGCTCAAGGAAAAATATAGAGGCGCTGAGCTGTTTTACATTGTTGGCACTGATGCATTTTCATCTATTCGCACCTGGAAAAAGTATGAAGAACTCTTAGGAAGTATATCATTTATCGTTATGATAAGGCCAAAATGTATACAGGATGAATCGTATAAAATAGATAAAGTTCGCTACATAGAAGTAGATGGAAAAAGGGCATTTCCTGACACGCCTTCCACTGTATATCTCTATCCAGTAACTCAAATTGATATATCTTCTTCATTTATTCGCTTGTGTATAAAACGGGGAGAGAGTATAAGCTATTTTACTCCGAAAGATGTGGTAGAATATATTAAAGAGAGAGGTTTGTATAAGAGGTGAGTGAAAAGCTAATTGGAGCTAATTATAAGGAGATAGCGCATATATTGGAGGAGAAAGCAGCTGAGGATATAGTAGCCTTAGATATGAGAAGATATACAAGCATATTTGATTATATGGTGATATGTAGCGCAACTTCCAAGAAGCATGCTCAAGCCTTGGCTTATGCTCTAAAGGAAAGGATGAAGGTAAGACATATAGAGGGATATGAAGTTGCCGAGTGGATATTGGTTGACTGTACGGATGTTATTGTGCATATCTTCTCTCAAGAAAAGAGGGAATATTATGGGTTGGAGTATTTGTGGAGCGATGTGCCGAGAAAAAAGGCTTTGTAGGTAGGGAGGAATTCTATGGATGAGCAACTGCTTGTTCAATTGAAAGAAACATTGATCGTAATGAAGAAAAACTTGCAAAAACGGATAAAGGAGAGAAGTGAAAAGGTAAAAAGAAACTTCAAAGGCGATGTCGGAGATAGTTCTCTTTATGTTTATAACAGAGAAACGCTTTACAGTATCACAGAACGGGAAAGGAATAAGTTGCAGGAAGTAAATGATGCCTTATACAGGATAAAAATGAATACCTATGGAATATGCGATAGATGCGGTGCAGAAATATCTAAGGAAAGATTGATTCTTAAGCCTACGGCAAGATTTTGTGCGAGATGTAAAAAAGAGATAAATGGCGATAGTAAGTAAGTTTTTTAATACTTTTTTCCCCTATACCTGTGTTTTGTGCGGTGATCATGCGAGAAAGATTTTATGTGATAGCTGTTTTCGTAAAGTAAAACCGTATTCTGGTAAAAGGTGCGTGGAATGTTCCAGACCCTTGCCTGATGAAAATAATGTTTTTTGTGCACAGTGTTTAAAAGGAGTAGCTTTTGAGAAGGGATTTTCCTTATTTTCCTATGAGGAAATAAAGGAAATTGTATATTCCTTCAAATATAGAAACATGCCTTATATTGTGCATTTGCTCAGGTTTTTTTCAAAAGAAATAAGAGAATCTGGTATTTTTAACGACGTTTCCTTGCTTATTCCTGTGCCTATGCATCCGAAGAAAATAAGGAAAAGAGGTTATAACCAGGCAAGTTTAATTGCCCATGAGCTCTCCTCTATTTTTCACATCCCCGTGGCTTACGATGTACTTATAAAACAAAAAGATACCTTGCCTCAAGTTGGGTTGAGTTATAAACAAAGATTAATTAATCTTAAAGGTGCATTTTTAATAAAGAACACAGAAAGGATAAACAAAAAAACGGTGATTCTTGTTGATGATGTGTATACAACGGGAACTACAATTGATCAATGTGCTTTACTTTTACAGAGAAACAAGACACATCCGCGTTTCTTCACTTTGTCCACTACTTTACTTACACATTAAATTTCTAATTTTTGCAAGCTTTAGCTTGACAACTGCCTTCGGCAGTTGCAAGTTTAAATCTCAAAGAGATTTATGGCTTGACAAACATGAAGTGTTTGCAAGGCAATTTCAGTAAAGGGAAATTGCCTTGACAATTTCCCTTTTTTTCTGTATAAATACGATGTTTTTTAATAAAGAGGTGAAAGTGAATGAAGACTTTTGTTGCTAAAAGTGGAGATGTTGAAAGGAGTTGGTATATAACCGATGCCACAGATAAGATAGTGGGGAGATTGGCGGTGAGAATAGCTGATACTTTAAGAGGAAAGAATAAACCTCAATTTACTCCTCATGTGGATACGGGTGATTTTGTGGTAGTTGTTAATGCAGAAAAGATAAAGTTTACAGGAAATAAATGGCAGGATAAGTATTACCACAGGCATAGTGGATATTTTGGTGGACTGAAGAGTGTAAATGCAGAAGAGATGCTTGAAAAACATCCAGAAAGAATCCTTATGTCTGCTGTTAAGGGAATGCTACCCAAGAATAGATTGGGTAGAAAGCTGATTAAAAAGTTAAAGATATATAAGGGATGTGATCATCCTCATGAAGCGCAAAATCCGCAAAAATTAGAGGTGTAAATGCAAAGATTTTATGCTACCGGAAAAAGAAAGACTTCTGTTGCCAGGGTGTGGATCAATGGAGGAAAGGGCGAGATTAAAGTAAACGGGAAACCAGTGTCAGATTATTTTAATGGACTTAAAACAGAAATACTTAAAATATTGTATCCCTTAAAGATTGTTGATTTAGAGAATAAGGTAGATATGTTTGTCACTGTAAAAGGCGGAGGGATAACAGGGCAAGCGGAAGCGATAAGACATGGTTTGAATAAAGCACTTGTTGAGTACGATCCTAATTTGAGAGCTAAACTTAAACCGTTAGGTTTGTTGAGTAGAGATTCGCGCAAAAAAGAGAGAAAGAAATATGGGAGAAAAGGTGCCCGTGCTTCTTTCCAATGGTCCAAACGGTAGATGTTAGATGCAGCTATTGTTGGTGTTAGCGGATTTACAGGGATAGAACTTCTTAAGATTCTCACTTCTCATAAAGAAGTAAATATATCTTATATTGCTTCTCGCACCTTTGTCGGAAAGAACATCGGCGATGTTTATCCTCTATTTAAGGCTGTATGCGAGATGGAATGCGAAGAGATGGATGCAGAAAAGATGGATGGATGCGATGTGGTGTTTTTAGCCCTTCCTCATTCTGTATCGATGGATATTGCCAGGCAAATTCATAGGGCAAAAATAATAGACCTTAGTGCAGATTTTCGCTTAAAAAATGTAAATACCTATGAAAAATGGTATGAAAAAGAGCATGCAGCAAAGTATCTCTTAAAAGAGGCGGTATATGGGCTGCCGGAGCTTTATAGGGGAGAGATAAAGAAAACCAGGATTGTGGCTAATCCGGGTTGTTATTCTACAGCCTGTATTTTACCTATCATTCCATTTATTGAGAAAAATGTTATACAAGATGATATCGTTGCCGACTGTAAATCTGGCGTGAGTGGTGCAGGGAAAACATTGAGAGAAGAGCTACAGTTTTCGGAGGTAGGAGAAAATTTTTATCCCTATGCTATTTCGGGTCACAGACATGCACCGGAGATAGAAGAGGTGATAAAAAGATATACAAATAGGAATATAGAACTTACCTTTGTTCCCCATCTTATTCCTGCGATGAGGGGTATTATCGCCACTATTTATGCAAATATAAATAGAGAGTTAAAGGATGAAGATGCTTATGAAATATTAGGGGAATTTTATGAAGATGAGCCATTTGTGAGAGTAAGAAAGAATGTGCCTCAGATAAAAGATGTAAGAGGAACGAACTTTTGCGATGTAGGAGCTTTTGTAAAAAACGGAAAGATTATCTTTGTATCGGCTATTGACAATCTTATAAAGGGTGCCAGTGGGCAGGCTGTTCAGAATATGAATATAATGTTTGATATTGAGGAAACGGAAGGATTGGCTCCCTATCCTTTTTATCCATGAAAAGAGTTGATAGAGGCATAGCTGCGGTTGAAGGGATAAAATCGGCAGTAGCTAAAACAGGCATTAAAAAAAATGGTAGATTGGATTTAGCCGTTTTGTTTTCAGATTATCCCTGCCTGTGGTGTGCAACATTCACCAAAAATAAAGTAAAGGCAGATCCTGTTCTGTATGATATTGAACTGTTAAGTAAAAATAAACCGTTGAGAGCAATTGTTGTAAACAGTGGCAATGCCAATGCTTGCACTAAAGAAGGGAAAGAAGCGGTGACAGAAATTGTAAAGGAAGCCGGCGAAATATTAAATATAAAAAAAGATAATATTGCAGCGTGTTCAACGGGTATCATTGGTGAGAGATTGCCTTACGAAAAGATTATTTCTTCTTTAAAAAATATGGATTTTTCTGAAGAAAATTGTCATCTGGCAGCAGAGGCAATTTTAACCACCGATACAAAGACAAAAGAAGTGGCTTATGAATTTGAGATAGACGGGGAAGATGCATATATCGGAGGGATGGCAAAAGGGGCAGGGATGATTAGCCCTTGTATGGCTACTATGCTTTCTTTTATCGTTACCGATGTGAATATAGAAAGGGACTTGCTGTGTAAAGCATTAAAAGAAGCGGTAGATTTTTCTTTCAATCGTATATCGGTGGATGGAGATACATCTACTAATGACAGCTGTTTTTTGCTTTCTACCTGTGAAGGAGAAAACAGTAAAATAGAAGAAGAAAATGAAGCCTATGATATATTTTTGGATGTCTTAAAAAAGCTGTGCATGGAACTTGCCTTAAAGATTGTAGAAGATGGAGAAGGGGCAACAAAGCTTGTAAAAATTATAGTGGATAAGGCAAAAAATAAAGAAGAAGCAGAGAGATGTGCAAGAGCTATTGCAGATTCCTTATTGGTGAAAACAGCTCTATTTGGTAAAAAGGCAGGGTGGGGAAGAATTGCAGCCTGTGTAGGATATTCGGGTGTAACATTTTCTAAACAGGGATTTTCTATCTCTATTGGCGATAAAGCCGTTTTTGATAGAGGTAAGGAAAATAAAATAGATCTTTCTTCATATATGAAGAATAAAAATATAGATATTGTTGTCTCTCTTTATTCTGGTAATGCATCTTATATGATGTGGAGCACAGACCTATCCTATGATTATGTGAAAATAAACTCCATTTAAGTTATAAAAAATCCTTTTTTGTAATTTTCATTGATAATACATGTAAAAAGTCAAGATGTTTTTGATCCACCAGGGCAGGTGGCTAAATATGATTATGAATACAATCGCTGCGGAGTATGTAATGTTTTCATGGCTTGTGAACCCTTGGCGGGGAAACGTTATGAAACATTT